>PNOB01000001.1 GCA_013824585.1 Desulfobacterium sp.
GCGTGTCAAGCCATTTTCCGGGAATGGATGTAATTTAAATGGGAATCTGATTTTTCAGTTTCGGTACTTTTTTAACTTGTTTAACCTGATTTGTTCGCACTATAAAATTTTCCACCAGTAGCGAATTAACAGAAAATTCCATCGATGAGGGCAAAGCATCAGATAATTCCCCCCTTGGTGGGTTTAGGGGATGTTATTCCATTTTACTCTTCAAGCGTAAATCTCTTTCCGACCAAGGATGAATTCTTAAATTTGGAATCGCAAATTGCGACATCAAATTTAGAATTAGGGAAATAGAGTTATGAAAGAATCGAAAGACGTAAGGCTCTCATAAAAATTTTGCAAACCATCAATATAGGACGAACAGATCATGATATTGGATGGGCACACTGTGTTAAGGTGTTTAATTTTCTTGACTTTTATTTATCTTAATGAAAGATATGCTCCATAGATTTAAGCGATATTATACGATATAATTCAGGGGATATTTTTAGGAGAGAAAATAGATCATAAAGCACATTGGATTTATTGATATTACGAAAGGGAAGAAGCATCCGAAAATTTCTTCGATATTGAATATCAGGGAAAAGATACTTGTGAATAAATGGTTAGGGCACTGCTTAATAAAATAATGAGAATATTTATAATTTTCATACTAAGTATTTGTTTGATTAGCTCCAATACATTTGCCGATTACGACACGAGTCTCATAAAAGAAATCAAGTCATGGAGTAAGGGGGATGCAATACCTAAACGTCTCCTAAAATTTCCAGACGGTAAGATAGACACTGGATTTAAGTGCGGTATGCGAGTAATCGGATCTGAAGCTAGAGATTACATTCATGAAATCGATAATGAAGATTTATTAACAGAACTTATCTTTGATTATCGTAGCCAAGCTGACACTTTTCATGCAGCCGTTTCTAAACTTATATCTCTCAAGGGAATGGGATACATTTCTCGTTTGCTAAGAGACAGACGAAAAAAAGATCCTAATGCATTTTCGCGATCTGAGTTGGCTATACTTATACAACTTTTACAATCAACATATGTATCAATTCAGGTTGCGCGCATCACAAATAAAGATATGCCGCTGAATAATGCAGAGTCAGTTTTGCGCAAAATGAGCAAAAAGCTGGATGAGGGTATGCAATGGAAGGAGGCATACCGCCATTTTTCAGAAATGCATCCAGATTTGCGTGATCGTGCTAAAAATCCCAAAAGCATACGGACGTTAATTTGTTATTTATTTGATAGCACTGTATCACCAATAGGTTTTGACATTCTCACATACAGTACAGTGAATGATTTGCCCATGAAACATTTGAAAGAATTGTTTCGTGTAAAACATGGTACACACGTTTTTAGAGATATAGAAGGTGTGTATCTTTATCACATAACGAATTATTACGATGAAAAAGATTCCTAACCATACTTTTGCAGCGGAGCGCAAACAGCGGCGCCCGATGAAAAGCCGCGTTAAGTCATACTCTGATTTTTTAGACAATTTAAAAACTTGATTGGATTATCCAAGTGTTCAGTTTTATATTCTTCTCTCTTGAAGCATAGAATCTGAAAAGACCTCGATGAATCCTGTATTGAGAATGACAGAGGCACAGCGCTACAATTTTATTGACATCAATGTATCCTTAAGGCTACAATACTATAATGATTGAAATTCGCAAAACTGACACTTTTGCCAAATGGATTGATGGTTTGCAAGACATTCGCGCACGTGCCCGTATCTTTGTCCGGATTGAAAGATTAGCGGCTGGAAATCCGGGAGACGTTAAACCAGTTGGTGAAGGTGTATCGGAAATGCGTATTGATTATGGACCCGGCTATCGAGTGTACTTCAAAAAGATAGAAAAGAAGGTGATCCTCTTGTTGGCTGGCGGCGACAAAAACAGCCAGTCCAGGGACATCAAAACAGCCTTAAGTCTGTCACGGAATTTATAGGAGTAAATCATGGCAAGAACCAAAACTTCCCGATATGATGTTGCTGAACATCTTCGCACTCCGGAGGAAATGGCTGCTTATCTTGAAGCCTGCCTTGAGGAGGCGAATGGCGACGCTGCATTTATTGCCAAAGCCCTTGGTGATATTGCCCGGGCCAAGGGCATGTCACAAGTGGCGCGTGAGGCTGGTCTGTCCCGCGAAAGCCTTTATAAAGCACTCTCCGGAGAAAGAATTCCAGGTTTTGACACAATCCTTAAAGTGATCAGCGCTCTGGGGTTGAAACTGCATGCGGAATCGGTTCAAACAAAAACCTGAATCGTTCAATCTTCTGCTGGTGGGATTCTGTGGACAGTATATCCAAAAATTGATGAAACTGGATAACAGGAACAGATCTTATGACCTCTTTATTTTCAGCCCTGTTCAAATTATTGTAGAGAGTAGTATGATGTGTCGGGGAAGAATTTCCTTTTTTTTCAGCCTTGACTTTTGTAACCCAAGAGGTTACGTTTTATACGGATATGATCAAATCATTTAAACATAAAGGTCTTGAGAATTTTTTTTAATACTGGAAAGAAAAAAGGAATTCGACCAGAACATGCCGATAGAATATCCAGAATTTTGGACCGTCTAAATGCCGCGAATGATATTATGGATATGAATTATCCTGGATCGTTTCTGCATAAGCTATCAGGAGATTTGAAAGACCAATATTCTGTGCGTGTTTCTGGAAATTGGCGAATATTTTTTAAGTTCATAGATGGCGATGCATATATTGTTAACTATGACGATTATCATTAAAGGATTAAATTATTATGAGAAGAATGCAGCGAAAACCGAATCATCCCGGTTGTATATTAAGAGAGGACTATATTAAACCTTTAGCGGTAACAGTAACTGATATGGCTGCCAAACTGGGTGTATCCAGAAAAACGCTTTCTAAAATACTGAACGAGAAAGGGGCCATAACATCGGATATGGCTTTGCGGCTGTCCAGGGCTTTTGGTACAACGCCGGAATTGTGGATGAATTTACAGAATAACTTTGATCTCTGGGAAGCTGAAAATTCATCCAGTGATTGGAAGCGGGTTCGTCCTTTTTCGGAAAAAGTTTTGCATCCTGATGGATAAAGAAAAAATTGTTTGTTGGGTTTCGTTTCACTCAACCCAACCTACTGCACCAAACCAGGTGGAACAACTGATAGAAGTTTAAATACTTTCCAATGAGGGCCAAAACATATGCGACTCGATATATACCAGGTTGACGCATTCACGGACAGGCTGTATGCCGGCAATCCGGCTGCCGTGGTTTTATGTGAAAATGAGCTTTCCGCAAAATTGATGCAGTCTATTGCAGCAGAAAACAACCTGGCGGAAACAGCGTTTGTGATCATAAGGCCGGACAGGCTTGCTATTCGATGGTTCACGCCTACGGTTGAAGTAGATCTTTGCGGACATGCAACATTGGCAGCCGCTCACGTTCTTTTCGACTATCAGGGGGTTGCTGGTTCTCTCCTGTCGTTTGAGTCCCGATCCGGCACGCTTCGTGTTCATAAAATCGATGATGTTCTCTGGCTTGATTTTCCGACAGATCGTTTTGTCAGAGAAGACGCCATCCCCGAAGGGTTGATCAATGGCCTGGGCATAGAACCACGAGAGCTGTATCGCGGTCGGGATGACTATCTGGCCATATTGGACAGCGAAGATTATATTCGAGATCTGTCACTGGATCAGGCTGCTCTGGCTGCTCTCGCTCGTCTGCCGGTGCGAGGAGTAATTGTTTCCGCACAAGGCAATGAAGTTGATTTTATTTCCCGGTTTTTTGCTCCCCAGTGCGGCATCCCGGAAGACCCGGTAACCGGATCAGCCCACACAACGCTGATACCTTATTGGTCGAAACGTCTTGGCAAAAAGAAGATGACGGCGCGGCAACTGTCTGCCCGTGGCGGAACTTTATTGTGTGAGGATCATGGAGATCGGGTAATGATCGGCGGGAGTGCTGTCATGTATCTGAAAGGCGAGATATATGTATGACAATCCATAAACGACATAAAAAAGACCGGGGAGGTTGTTTTGGAAACGATTACATGACGATATTTATCAATGGAAAACAGAAGAGGGTGAAAAAGCCTCTGACTATAGACGGCATGGATTGCGATGAATTCATTTATATCAACCATATGGAGAGAAACCATGACAAAAAAGGGAGTTGTTCGGAACATGAATTTTTCCCGTCGTGAATTTTTGAAATTGTCCGCTTCCGGGGTTTTGGTATCTGCGGTTTCCGCTTCTACCGGATGCAGCATGTTGAGATCCAAACCGGATGTAACAATGGATGAAAACTGCCTGAAAACCATTCTTGCAGGGGAGGCAGCGGGTGGAAAACAGGTTTTTGAAGATTCTGCCATCAGCGGAATTAGGATGAACAACAGGATCATCCGATCGGCCACAGCCATGGGGCTTGCTGACAAAGAAGGAAGACCCACAGGCCTGTCTGTTGAAAAACATACTGAGCTTGCTCAGGGAGGGGTTGGCCTGATCATTGTCGAAGGGACAGCAGTTCTAAAAAACGGAATGCACGGCTACCTGAATCCCCAGCTTTTTGATAAAGATGATTTTATACCCGACTATAAAAAATTGACAAAAGCTTCTCATCAATACAATACCCCTATGATTCTTCAGGCGTTTCATGCCGGACGGCAAACAAGATCTGTTGCCACAGGCCAGGCAACTGTCGCGCCGTCACCCATTAAAGATGTCTACTACAATGAGGCTACACCGGAAGAGTTGACGGAATTGCAGATACTGGAAATTATCGATAGCTTTGTTCGGTTTATTGAAAGATCACAAAAGGCTGATTTTGACGGTGTTCAACTGAATGCAGCCCATGGATATTTGCTATCGGAATTTTTATCACCGGACATGAACCAAAGAGAAGACAGATGGGGAGGGTCTACTGAAAACAGGTTCCGCATCATCAGGGAGATCCTTGAAAAATCGAGAAAACGTGTCGGTAGCTATCCCATTCTGATCAAGCTTAATGCATATGATGCCCAATCCGGGGGAATGCGTCTATCGGAGTCTGTTGCAATTGCAAAGATGCTTGAGAATACAGGCTGCGATGCTATTGAGGTCAGCTGCGGTGTCAGAGATGATGGGTTTTCATCCGTCCGGATACCTGAAATTCCCCTTGAGGCGATCATGGAGTATTCTTTCCGAACCAAGGATCAACCGTTTATCATAAAAGATATCATGTCAATGATGCTTCCGTTGATGATCGATTTGCACAAACCGATTCTGAATTACAATGTCTGTGCAGCCAGAACCATTAAAGAGCAGGTGAATATTCCGGTCATTGTGGTCGGCGGTATCCGGGATCTGCCGACCATCGAACAGTTGATCAGGTGCAATGCAACGGATTATGTCGCGATGAGCAGACCCTTTATCATTGAACCTGGTATTGTAAACAGTTTTAAATCTCAGCAGCAGACGGTTTCCGAATGTGTATCCTGCGGTCTTTGTGCAGTCTGCATGGAAATGCTGCCAACAGAATGTCAGTACGGTCGTGCTTGAGCGATGATTTATAATGCGGGTTGTTTGTAAGAGGCGAACAAAAATTTTGTTGAAAATAAGGGGTTGCCGTCGTATATCGGGTTAATGTGCAGACTGGTTTGACCTTATTCTGCATGGGTTTCCAAGTTAATGAAAAAAGGATTATTTGCCATGAGCTATCAGACAATCGAGTTTGAGACAAAAGATAAAATTACACTCCTGACGCTGAACCGGCCCAAAACCATCAACGCCCTGAATCAGAAAATGATCGAAGAACTGGAGCAGGTATTGGATGAGCTGCAATCCCATGCAACAGCCCGAGTGTTGATTCTTACCGGCGCTGGTGAAAAAGGCTTCTGTTCCGGCATGGATATGAAAGAATCCATGGCCGCACTTTTTGAAGCATCTCCTGAAATGATCTACCGCGCGCAGAGCAGAGCTTCCAGATTGTTTTACAGGATGCGGTGCATACCGCAGCCGGTCATAGCAGCCATTCATGGAGCAGCATCCGGCGCAGGTTTCAGTTTTGCCATGGCATCGGATGTCCGGCTGATCACTCCTGAAGCCAGGTTTAACGCAGCTTACATCAATATCGGGCTGGGCGGTGCAGATCTGGCCAGCAGTTATTTTCTGCCCAGACTGATCGGTTCCGGCAGAGCCAATGAATTTCTGCTTACCGGTGATTTTATGAATGCTTTGGAGGCCATGCAGCTTGGCTTTGCGAGCAGAATGGTTCCACGGGAAAAGCTCATGGATACAGCGTATGAGATGGCAGCTACAATGGCCGGTAAAAATCCACTTGGCCTTCAGATGACGAAAGAAGCGATCAATCAGAATCTCGCGGTTTCTTCCCTGGAACAGGCCCTTCATCTTGAAAACCGGAATCAGGCTTTCATGATAACGGCCTTGAAGGTGGATCACAAGCCTTCTTCTTAGTAGGAGTTCCTGCGATAGACAGACACGGAGTGAAGCACAGCCCTGGAATTCAGGGATTTGTTTTTTCCGGCATGGATTCAATAAAACGCAGGATGGTTTCGTTGCTGGTCTTCTCAATCAGTTCGTTGAGCTCTTCTTCCATTAAAGTTTCTTTGATTTCGTTGCCCGGATCGATAGACCATCTGCCGATAAAGGTTTTACTCCGCCAGTTGTAGACATCGATATTCACAATATGAATGCTCAACACCTTCTGGGATACACCGCCGATCTTCTGGTATCGTATGGCCTTTCGAAGCTGTTTGCTGATCCGTATCAGGGTGTCGATTTCTCCAGGATGGTCAGCACGCATGGATCGGCTGATCTGATACCAGGTGCGGTGTATTTCCGGCGGTACTGTTTTGACTACTTTGGGCATGATGAACAGATCGTACTCCGGAATCAAGATAAAGAGTTTCCCGATGCGGTAAGGTGTATCTCCGGGTTCAACCGCTTCTTCATCTTCAGGCAGATCCAGATCCCGGGCACCGAGTTCAGCAAGATCGTTTTTAAAATTTCCGGCAGAGACATAGGGACTGATATATTTGAGATAGATGAATACACCTGCAATGCCTGCGATGACAATCAAGGCCACAGTGATGATTGGAAATGTTTTTGGGCGTGCCGGAAAGTCAGCGATTGAGGTGCGGCGGACATTGTCCGGCCTGGCAGGCTGGATTGTATCATGAATGCCCGGATCATTGCGGGGTTGATGATACTTTGCAAAAACAATCCCGCATTCAATGCAGGTTTCTGATTTTGGCTGGGAAAAGCCGCATTTGGGGCAAGTGATTGTTTTTATCGGACCTGTCTTTTTTCCAATGAGCGGTTTTTTTTGAAGAAAAAACCGGTTCTGACATTTCGGACATCTGGCATTGCATCCTTTTTCAGGAATTTTTGAATCATCGATTTTGAATGAGACTTGGCAGGATGGACAGGTTGCTTTCATGATCAACCCCTTTGCATTGAAGTAATTTTTTAGTAACAATAGGATACGAAAACGAATTTGTTTACAATTGGAATTTTTTACGGATTGGATCAAGTGTCCGGAGGAGATGTATGATGTTACCGGACAGTTTGTCAGATATACTAGGATATATGCCATATGAACATTTTGAAATCAAACAATTTCTGGTGGTCAATGAATTTGGGAAATATCATCCATTATAATTCCGGACAGGGGAATCCGGATCAGATATTCCTTGTCAATATGAATGATAGTTAGTAGTGTCAGGCAGTTGGTGGTACTGGGAGGGATCACAGTATTCTGGAAAAGGGACGAACAGAAATGAAGAGCAAGCAATACCGATGCTGAAATCATCCAAAAGCAGGCTTACGAAAAAGCAGTTGTCTTTTTTCCCCGGAGATACCCTTTTTGAGAAAATTGCAAGGGCGGTCTGTATGGCCGGAGTCCTTCCGGCCAAGGAACTGTTTGAAGCGTGGGAAGTGGCAAGACGGGTGCGAAGAAAGTATCGCGGAGGCAGAATTGTTGATTTTGCCAGCGGACATGGTCTGTTATCCCATATCATGCTGTTGCTGGACGATAGTTCAACAAAAGCCGTGGCCGTGGATTCACATTTTCCTCAGAATGCATACTTGCTTTCAAAAGAAATTGTTGAAGCATGGCCAAGACTCAAAGGACGCATTGACTATATTGAAACATCAATACAGGAGTTTGAAATCACCCCTGAGGATCTGGTGATATCAATTCATGCCTGCGGTACGCTGACCGACACGGTTCTGAAAAAAGCTGTACAAGCCAGGGCCAGACTCGCAGTCCTGCCATGCTGCCATGATGTTGAGCTGTCTGAAACCGGTGGATTGGAAGGATGGATCGAGTGTACTCTTGCTGTTGATATCATGAGAGCCGTGCAACTTCGATCGGAAGGATATACAGTAATGACCCGCATCATTCCTGCAGACATTACGCCCAAAAACAGACTTCTCATGGGGCATCCTGAGCGTTGGGGGGCTGACCATGATGATATTTGAATCGGATTTGCAGATTCAGTCCCAGTTGATCGAAGCAACAAAGAAGCACATTGAAAGGCTTGTCCAATGGCAGATAAATGAAAAAAAAGATTGCAGTCAAACCTGGTCATGAAATGATGTCAGGTTTTCAAGGAGATTATTTATGTCCATACGTCCTGCATGGTGGATGACACTCCAGGCTTTGATGATGCCGCTGGTGAACAAGATGCTTCGGGAAACCCGTACAACAATATTCGGGAAAATGGCCGGCTGGTTTACGGTTCCGATGCTCAGCGGAAAAAATTTTAATATTACCTATCTGCCCATTCACTATCGTATTACAGATATTGGTGAGACTTTACTGCCCCAAGCGGTTTTGCGGGAATTGGTCCGGCAATCCGCCCATCGGGCCATTATCAGACGATGCACATGCAGGGATGGCGGGAAATGCGGGAATCATGAGGTTGAACTGGGCTGCCTGCTTCTGGGAGAAGGTGCTGCTGAGATCGACACAGGGGTCAGCCGCCATGTGAGTGTAGACGAAGCCCTGGATCATGTGGATCGCTGTGTGGAAAGCGGTCTGACCCCGTTTGCTGGCCGTTTCAAGGCAGATGATTATATTTGGGGTGTAAAAGACCGGGGTAAACTGCTGACAATCTGCTTCTGCTGTGCCTGCTGCTGCGTGATCCGGAAACATCTGCGTTACCTTCCGGAAGTATCTCAGGCATCAGTAATCCGGCTCAAGGGCCTTGAGATTATCACCGATCCGGAATGTTGTAATTCCTGCGGCGTATGCACAGATGCTTGCTTCATAGAAGCCCGAAAGATAATTGATGATAAACTGGTTTATGATCCATCCCAGTGCAAGGGCTGTGGTCACTGTCTGTCAATCTGCCCTGAAAAAGCTGTCAGCGCTAATGTGGCTGATATCGGGGATGCAGTGGCTGAAGTGTGGGGAAGGATTGACCGGTTGATCGATTTTCGGTAAAAGTTCAATGGATAGATCGCTTTTTATCATAAAGGATGAAAATGAATCCGGTATTAACATCAATATGCCTGCTGATATGCAGCAATGTTTTTATGACCTTTGCATGGTATGCGCATTTAAAAGAGCTGAACAATAAACCCTGGATCATTGCAGCATTCGTGAGCTGGGGGATCGCATTATTTGAATATTTGCTGCAGGTCCCGGCCAATCGAATCGGGTATCGTGTGTTAGGTGTCGGACAGTTGAAAATCATGCAGGAAGTCATCACACTGTCCATTTTTGTACCGTTTTCAGTGATGTATTTGAAAGAGTCACTGAAACTGGATTATCTGTGGGCAGGCCTTTGTCTTGTCGGGGCGGTTTACTTCATGTTCAGAAGTGCATGAAATGTATCGATGATCTTTTTTCTGCTTCGACCGGAATTCCTCTTGTTTTTTCTTTTGAGAAAAGTGATGAAAGGTTATTTCAACATGACCAGTCTGCCATACTGCCCCTTGATATAGATCTTTGTTGAACAGATATTGACGTCAACAGTACCATGACCCAACGGCTATAAGGTGTTTTTTTCCGGAAAATATTCAATGTCCGCAATATTCATAATCTTGTTGCAATACCTTGCCAATACAAAAAAATAATCGGAAAGCCGGTTTAGGTATTGTTGAATGATGGTCATCTGATTCTCAATCTTCTGTACTGTAATTTTTTCATTCTGAACCAGTCGAATTACATGCCGCTCAACCCGACGGCAAACTGCTCTCGCTACATGAGCAGCGGACGATGCTGGTCCGCCGCCAGGCAGGATAAACGCTTGAAGCCCGGGTAATGTTTCATCCATCCGGTCAATGGCCTTTTCAAGGTCTTCTACATAGGAATATTCCAGAGGAACCAGTTGATGGATGGAATCGGAATCCGGTGTGGTCGCAAGCCAGGAGCCGATCGTAAAGAGAACTTCTTGAATGGCCTGAATTTCAGTAGCAATACTTTTTGCTTCCTGTGGAAGTGATGCTGAAATCATTCCGATAAAGGAATTCAGCTCATCCATCTCACCGTATGTTTCAACCCGATCATGGCATTTTGAAATTCTTTCGCCGCTGAAAAGGCTTGTTTTTCCTTTATCGCCTGTTTTTGTATATACTTTCATATTACCACTTCATGTTATCTATATTTCTTCAGGATATTCCGAACGGCAAGACCGATGGTCTCCAACATATAAGGCTTTTTAATATAATGTCCTGCACCGAGTTTCTGAGCCTCTTTTACACGTTCCGATTCTGAAAAGCCGCTGGTGATCAATGCAGGCTGTTTTGGATGGATTTCAAGAATCTGTTTATAGGTTTCCAGTCCATCTATACCCGGATCCATAATCATATCCAGGATCAGCAAATCCACCTTGCGGGTTTTCAAATATTCAACGGCCTTTTCGCCACTTGAGGCAATTGATACGGAATAACCCAACTGAGTCAGCATATTGGAGGCAATCTCAAGCTGTTCTTCCACATCGTCCACAATTAATATGGTCTCACCATTCCCCAGGTAGTCATCAATCGTTGTTGTTTCTTTTGTTTTTTCGATTTCCATGTGAGTCAATGGGAAATAGATTGTAAATGTCGTTCCAATATCCTCGATGCTCTGTACGTCGATGAATCCATCATGATCTTTTACCGTTCCCCAGATTACAGCCATGCCCAGACCCGTACCACTTCTTCCCATCACCTTTTTGGTATAAAATGGTTCGAAAATTCTTTCCAGGGTTTCCGGTGAAATCCCTGTTCCGGTATCGGAAACACGGAGTGTAACATAATCGCCTTCATTGATCTTTTCATAGCCGATGAATGGTTTGTCTATATGACGGTTTTCCGTTGTAATTGTTAATTTTCCGCCGTTCAGCATTGCTTCTGCGCCATTGGAAACCAGATTCATGATTGTTTTGGAAATGTGTACCGGAGAACCAAGAATATTGGCCAGGTTGCTTTGAAGATCTGTTTTGACCAGAACATTGGTGTGATGAAAGAGCAGTTTATCATATTCAGGGCTTTTCATGTAATCAGCGATGATGTCATTGAGATTCACTACCTCGGAGGTAGCGACGCCTCTTCTTGCCATGGTCAATAAATCCTGAACAATTGCAGCGGCTTTTTGTCCGGAGGTCTGCATGATTTGAATGCCTTTTCTCATCGGACTGTCTTTCGGAAGTTTCAGAAGAAGCAATTCCGGATAACTTACAATACCACTTAAGATATTGTTCAAATCATGTGCAACACCACCGGCAAGCATTCCGATGGCTTCCATTTTTTCAGCTTTTCGGAATCTGGCTTCCAATTTTTTTGTTTCCGTAATGTCGCGCAGAATAAAAAGGGCTCCGGAAGGATTTCCTTCGTGATCATCAAAGCGGGAAGCACTGTAGCTGATATCCAACAGCCTGCTGTCCTTTGTGAAACGTTTTGTCATAAAACCCTGACATGGTTTGCCATGAAATATAACATTTTTAACAACGGTCTCTGTGGCTTCCACTTCAGATTCAGGGATAAACGGTATCTTGTTGCCTTCAAGTTCTTCGATTGTCCATCCGAAAATTTTCGTGAAAGCCGGGCTGAGGTATTTTACTTTGCCTTCCAGATCATAGATCACAATGGCGTCGGCAGATGAATGGATAAGGGAGCGATAGACTTCTTCTGCCTTTTTGGATTCTTCATAAAGCTCCTTATATTTTTTTTCACTTTCCATCAAAGCCTGCTCTGCCTGTTTTCTTTCCGTAATATTACGGACAATACAGAGAAATTGTTCTTCGAACAGCGGAAGCATCCTTGCTTCATAGTGATTTTCTAACCCCTTGATGGTAAGGGAGTACTCCATGCTGACAATCGAATTCGTATTTTTAACCTGAAAAAAGGCTTCAAGGAATTTTCCCCCGACATCTTGAAATGGGATTCTCTGGATTGGCTTTCCGATCAATTTTTCTATTGGAATAAAGAGATTGGTTGTGCTGCCTTCCTTGCAATCCAGGATAATTCCGTTTGAGTCAAACCAGATAAAAAGATCAGGAAATGCTTTAATCAATGCCTGAAGCTCTGAATTCCTCTGCATCAGTTCCTGCGAACTCAACTCCAGTGATCGTTCGAGCATACTTCGGTCTTCATCAAATTCCAGATAAGCGTCATTGACAGCGTCAATAAAGTTTTTCCATTCTTCCGGTATATCACCTGTATCGCCAAAATGCCGCTTGAGTTGTCTTTTCAGAAGACTGTGGATTTGTTTCTTCATACGGAATAGATTAATGGCCTATATCTCAGAAATCGTTGTGATCGTCATGGTTTGATTATGCAATTCGCATTTGATACCCGGTCTGAAAGGGGAAATTTCACCATAGGAATAAAAACCTGTCAGAACGGTTTTCTCACCAAATATTTCATGAACTGCTTCAACCTCTTCTTCTATTCTTTGTTTTAATACCATCTTTCGACCGACACAACTGATGAGGATAGCAAGTTCAGGATCAACTTCTCCAAGGGCACTACTACTTGTTTCAGCAGCTCCTGCGGCTCCATCAATCAGCCGGTTAAAGTTGGCTTTCATCAAACGGGCATAGGACCCTTCCGGGAGGTCTCCGGCAAATGTCATGCTTTGAGTTTCTTCATCAACCGAAAGAATGGTTCTCACGAGTCCGGATTCACCTCCTTCTGAACGCAGACTGAGCGGGAAAAGCAGTCCGGTCGCCGGCAGCCCCTTTGCATGATCACCCAGATATTTTTTATATAGTTCCAAAGCGGATTTACCGTCAAGTTCATATAAGATATTGCCTTTTGAACGGGTTATGAGTCTCTCGGGACCAAAGGGATCCCATCCGCCAAGAGATCCGTATCCGATTTTGATGTGTTTTCCATAAAATCCAAGAATGGTGATGGAGTCTTTTTTTGCCCTGTTTCCCGACAGAACAAAGGTCTCCTGAAATCGATCACCATCGCCGGACAACCCTCCGGTGATGGTGATATTGTCAGGGAGATGGGTACGGATACCGGAAACCAGATCGCTTCCATTGACCTTCAGCCCGTCTGAAAGAATGAAAACATGACACAAATCTTTCAAATCGATCGATTGAACCAATTGCTGGCCGGCATGAAAGCTTTCTGAAGCATCTTTTATTTGGATTCCGGATGATTTTAGGGTCGTATTCTCAAATTTTACTGCGGTCATGATGAGCGAATCATCCAGCACCCTTGTTCCATAGATTTCTCCGGCTGTTGAGCACCCGAACATGACAGCGTTTGGATAACGACTGTTAATGTCGTTCAAAAGATCCTGTTGCTGTATAATGGCCGGACTGGCAAAAACTAATACCAATTGGGCAGAATCACCCAACAGGCTGGTGTTATCCGGCTTCCATCCATCAGAGGCAGTCCATTTTTTTTGTTCAATTTTCATGAATTATTCCTTATCATACGTTTGCAGTATGGTTTCCGATATAAAGTCAGGAATTGACAATGGCAAGCTACAGCCAATCATAACAGAAGTATCCGATTCCCTCAAACAGTATTTTCCTGTTTGTATTTTCTTGTTTCCATGGATACAACCGGTTGACTTATATTGTGAAAACCTTTAGCCATAAAAAGTTCTCATACTCACGAATCAACAGGATGGAGGCTCGATTTCCAGGGAGCTGGATTCAAACAGGTGCATTGTAACAGACCACCATATTTCGTCCATTGTTTTTTGCTTTGTAGAGGGCGGCATCAGCTTGTTCAATAAGGTATGATGAGCTCGTCTGGGGTTTTGGTATCGTGCTTGCGACACCAAGACTGACAGTGATCTGGTTTGAGATTTCCGAAAATGAATGTCGGATATCCATATTTTCAACATGAATACGGATGTTCTCGGCGATTTGAAAGGCTTCTTCCATTTGGGTGTGTGGAAGCAGTACGACAAATTCTTCTCCTCCATACCTGGCAAGAAGATCATGGGATCTTCGGATATTCCGGTTTAATGCCTCACCGATCTTTTTCAAACAACGATCTCCTGCCTGATGTCCATAATTGTCATTGTAAGACTTGAAAAAATCGATATCGAGAAAAAGAAGGGAAATCGGATACTCATTTCTTGTTGCAGAGTTCCATTCACGCTCAAAAGTCATATCAAAATGCCTTCGGTTGGCGGTACCTGTCAATTCGTCTGAGATGGAAAGCTGCTCCAGTTTTCGATTTGTCTCTTCCAGTTTTATTGTACTTATCCTTTGCAGAAGCGTTAAAAGGAAATCCCGCCGTATTTCACTCTCCAATTGATAGTTGCCGACCAAGCTGATGATTGCCGAGGTAAGCAGAACAAGAGAGCTGTTATCTGCCGCTTCAACCGGCATCTGGGAAACAAGATCAATCGAAAAAACATAAAGAAGAAGGATTGCAATTGAAAATCCAAAGGCATATACAAATCGAACCCGCACAACAATATTGCCAAAGGTAATAATCAGGATGATTCCGGTGTAGTAATGAACCACATTCGGGTGTTGGCTCAGGATGAGAAACCACACGATACTTGCTGAAGTCAGAAGAAGCAAGGATCCGGCAAAAAGATCAATAAAGCGGTTCAGCTTATTAATACTGATCAGAACAAGGAAAAAGCACATTGCCGGTGTGATAATCCCGAGTCTGATTTTCCATGCTGTGATGTAAATGTCCGGTAACATGAAACGGTCTGCAATACAAAAAAGATCAAACAGAATAATTGCACCCAGTCCAAGTAAAAGAATTCTTTTCCTTCGTTTCGGGGTATCCAGTTCTGCAAAATAGGTTTCCAGTTTTTTGGGGAACTTCAAAAAAGTAGAAGCACGCTCTAGACTCTCATGGATATCCGGCTCAAGTTCAATCAGTTTATCTGCGATGGTGTCTTCAGTAGGCATGGGGCTCATGATATCTTTTGGATTCAATGGACAGCATTATGGAACCATAACCTTTTTCTCTGAAATACCTGTACTTCCATGCAGGTTACAATTGGCTTCAGATGTTATCACAATAGGAGTCATAACCATGTATTTGATTTCCCGGGTGAAATTATTCGATTCAGGGGTGTCAAATACTCCAAATTCCCATCGCTTGATTTCCTGGTCATTGATTTTCACGTAAACCCAGTCTGTGTGATGGAGAAAATTATTTCCATCATGGGATACATGGAGTTTGATCGTTATTTCCTGTCCTGAAGAAACTGTATCCGGAACTTCGATACGAACTGAGGATTGAGTTGCAAATGCAGGTTTGCTGAAAAAGAAAAAACCGGTCATAGTCGCAATACCATAAGAGAGAAAAGACCTTCTGTTCATTTCATAAC
Source organism: Desulfobacterium sp. (assembly GCA_013824585.1). Lineage (GTDB taxonomy): Bacteria > Desulfobacterota > Desulfobacteria > Desulfobacterales > SURF-7 > QZKS01. Next base: position 15,751 of record PNOB01000001.1, read on the forward strand.
CTCCTTTGCTGTCATTTGCGAAAAAGATGTTTTTTAGGTGCAATTATGCTGTTTTACGTTTCGACAAGATAGGTGAAATTGAATACAAAAACAATTGTAAAAAAGCAAAATATCCAAGGTAGGGTGTGAATGCAAAAAGAACAACCAGTGGCAAATCAATACGTCCAATCCATGGATTTTTATCCATTAACCGGCCAACATGCACATACTTTGCCGGAAAAAGGTTCATCAGAAAGGCTGCTGCAACCATGACACCGGAACAGAAAAAATACCAGAATGTGATGCTTTCCGATCCCTGGTCCATGGCCTGGGCAAAAATAATCAGGGGGGAGGTGACAAAAAGTGCCGCTGCAGGCGTCGGCATTCCTTTAAAGATGCCGGGTATCGGGTTTTTATCCAGTGTAAAGTAAACCAGTCTTGAAATTCCAAAAACAGTATATAAAATGGCAATGATGCTGATCGGAAGACGGGTTGTTGAAACTTCAGAGAGGCAGATATAGTAAATCCATGCAGGTGCAATGCAGAAACTGACTGTATCAGCAATATCATCCATAATTCCGCCAAATGTGATCTTGCTTTTGCCGGGTGTGGCAGGAGCGTCATCGGCAAGGCCGAGCTTACGTGCCATTGCACCATCCAGTTTATCAAAAATGGCAGCACCAATCATGATTAAAAAGGCTTCCTTGATTCTTCCCTGGTGGGCAAAAAAAACAGCTAGGAGTCCCATCATTGCGTTCATGACCGTCAATGCATTCGGAAACACCGCCAGGATTCGTTTCCTGAGGCTTTCATTTCCCAGGCAGAGTTCATCAAGACAATAGTTTCCGTATCTCCTGCAATACCTCGCAATAGAGGCGAAATTGATGATCAGAAATACAATTTCAAAGACAAAGAAAACACGGATCGGGATATTTCCCAGCCAGGATATCCAGGAGTAAAGCTTTATAGAAGGTCCATCCGGGATGCAGAATGCATGAGCATATAACAGCGCACTGAGTGGAGCAGCAACAATCGTCCGTAATCGAGTGAACTCACTGGGTTCAGGTTCCTGTCCTCTTCGAATTGCAAATCCGCGCATGAATGATGCAAAGTTATCCCGTATCAATACGGTAACGCATATGAACAGAACAAAAATGGCATGAAGAAATTCAATTTTGGTATATTCTGGCTTGATACGAAGCATACGCCACATCATACCTGCGGTAAGCAATGGGAAAATAATGGAGTAAACAATTTTATCCATGATTCGATCCGCTAAATGAGCCAGTGCATTGTTGGGATGAAAACGGGCTGCAAACCATCCGTCAACAAGATCAAACGTCATGGAAACAAACAGGCAGGACACACCCAGTAAATATGGAATTGGATTTTGAGTCAACATGACCGCTATGGCACAAATCATCCCGGTAAATGCAAGAGGTGGCCGACCATAGATTAACAGGAGTGTTATCTTTTTTGGGAGTTGTTTTGGCGATTTTGTATTCTGTGACATAAGAAGATATCTATCTTGTTTTCACCAATGAGATAATATTTAATTTCATTATTGATTTTCAGGTTCGAGATAGCTTGTCCTATCCCATAACCGAAATGTGATCATGAAGCAACAGTTTGTTGGCTTTGTGTTAAAAACCGTGAGTCAATTCGCATTTTTAATAAACTCATAGAGCTTACGGTTTGTGCAAACTTCAAAATACTTTCGGTTGGTCATGCGAATCACATCCAGCGCATCATTTGAAACCAGGGGTATTTCCGCTTCTCTTATGACAAGTCGCTGATATTTTCCGGAAATTGTCGGGAATGTCCCGGTATATACGACAAATTTTTCATCCTGTATGTCCGGTGCATGACACCGTATTTTTTGGAGGTTGATCTCTTCTTTTAATTTGTCAAACCCTTCCGGGTTCAACTCAATACCATTTACATTATATCTGGATAGCTGATCATCGGATGAACCATTCATATTTTCATCCGATGATCTCTGATATACATATAGGTTAAAAGGCAGCTTTTTCTCGGCAAATTTTTTGCGAAGAGATTTGGTGCATCCTGATAAACGATCCGCAAGGTTAATGGCCGGCGAAATCATAATCTGGTTATCCCCATCAAAAAGGTATGTGGGTGGAGTATTCCGATAGCAGATGCCAATACCCTGTTCCAGAATGGGGAGTCTGTGTTTTTTTGATTTTGCATTGTATCGCTGCGTGATCATCAGCATATTGATGGCAAGTCCGCATGCACGGGCAACTGCATACCAGTCTTTGGGGGTATCTTCTTTTTCAAAAATAGAAAGGATAATGGCATCCCCCTCAATAAAAACCTTTTCCGCACCATACTCGGAAAGCATTTCGGTGATAGGGTTGAAAAAATTAAAACTGAAATAGGAGGCAGGGTTCAGACCCCTTTCTTTGATTTGATGCGTGATATCCGTCGAGCCGCGAACATCTGTTTTTAAAATAACATGATTGACAACAGGCTTTTCAACATCAGTTTGTTCACTTGAGTGTAAAAAATCATAAAGTGTATGGTTGATTCTGGACAATCTCAAGGTGTTTTCATCATCTGTCAGGTTGATCCAGTCCATAGCCTCTTTTAAGATTTTATAGTTATGAAGGTCTCTGTGATAACACACAATCCCTTTTAGATATTGAAACAGATATTGTCTTCTAATCTCATTTTTTGTTTTTTTCTGTTTTTTTGCAGCCCGGATCAGTGGCTTCAGATCGGTTGCCTTTCCATCTGATCCTTTCAGACGTTTCAGTTTGCCAGCGATTTCGTTCCGTTCCTTTGGTGAAACTAGATATTTTAATACTTCCAAGGGATTCAGGGGAGGACAATAATCCCTGTAAATCTGCTGTATCTCGAAAGAAGCAATGATTCCGTCGATCATTTTTATTGCTTTAATTTTTTTATAAAAATAATTGAGACGGTTCTTTCGAATTTTGACTTCATTTTTAAGGCAGAGGATTTCATCCTTGCTTTTTTTATTGTTTTTATACTCCTTAATTTTTTTCTCATACTCAAAATAGTTAAACAGACTATCCATATTATCAATTTCATTGATCAACCCTGACAATTGTTTCATGTCTTCCGGACTAGTTGATTCTGTGATTTCCATTCTTCCATTTTTATGATGAACCTGGGAAAAGAAATTTTGGAGAAGATCGATGATCGGAGTATATTTTATAGGGTCGTTCAATCGGTTACCAAACAACACATACGCTTCGATCAGAAAATGATCACTGCTTGAGTTTTCGGCATTGATAACCGGGTTTGAAAAAAAAGTACCGGGCAGGGATATCGCTGATCCGAAATTGGATTCCCGGATATTTTGAACATCCTGTTTTTGAATTTCAACCAAAAATTGAAACAATTCACCAGCAACCTGGCTTATGATGCGTCTGCGATTATTTAAGAGATCGGACAGCTCTTCTTTTAATAAAATAACGGTTTTGATTCCGCTGCTTCTTGAAACTTCGTTTTTCCGAATAATGTTTTTGTAATGCTCCACAAGGCTTTCAAAGCGATTCCGGATCTCTTCCATGATCAGTTTGGTCAGTGCTGCCTGTGCCAGAAAATCAACTTGATATTCTTTTTGAAGCTTGGCCTGATTGATTGCATTCAGCAATACATCGACACATATTCCTTGAAAATCATCCCGTGCATTTGTCCAACCGGAGGTATTTTTTTTAATCGATTCAAATTCAGTTGCATTGGAGTGTATCGCAACAAGGTATTCAATAACTGTCATTACTGATTTGCGGAGTTTCGGGCTGATATGAACATCGTGATGAATATTGTCAACGCCGGGTGTCAGTCTTTTTAAAGAAAAATTGACTTTATATGATTTCAACTCCGGTAAAATGTGATCGAATATGTTTTTAGGCGATAAGAACAATCTTTTTTCTCCTGACGAATCTTTTTTCCAAAATCTCAATATTGAGAAGAATTACTTTATTTCAGATGATCACTATACGAATTTTGGTTTTTGGAAGATAGTTACCACATATTTTTCAAAGTTCAAGCTTTAATACGCAAAATAGATTCAAATATCAGGCGGGGTATTGTTGTATCGGGGTTGGGGAAGGCTGTCTAAAGATTAAACCAGTCAGACAGTTTATTCTGGATCTCTTTTTTTGAAAAATAAGGTTCTTCATTGGGATAAATTCCAACCCTCAGGGAAATATAGTCTTCATTTCCCCAGGGCCACCAGACAGCAAACAGAATAGGTGCGGTTGTTTCACTGGATGTAAATAAAATTTGTCCAGGGATGATGCCAAAAATAGAATTGATGAAGTTATCGATAAAATCAGATGCAGTGTCAATACTGGTGAAATCCCACTGATGCGGGAACTCTTTCATGAGGGTTTGTAAAAGAGGTTCCTTCTCTGTTTTATGAAAAACAATGCGAATCACCTGAAAATCTTCATCCCATGATGAGGTATAAGGGGAAGGTATGGAATCGCGTACTTTATTGCATATCTGTTTGAAATGGGTCAGATCGATTGTGTTCATCTGTAAGATTCAACTCAAAGTATTTAAATTTAAAAGAGAATATAATTCATCGTATGGATGATGTCAATCCGGAAAATGAAAATCCGGGAATTTCATTTTCAACTATTGAGATTTTGCACCTTGTTTGTTTGAATTATCGGTACTCTCTTTTTTGGGGAAATCCCGCCATGGCTTGCCGGATTTATATGATTCTAAATGGTTATGGAATTCATCCATTGCCTTTTTATTCTGGACCCGGCTTTTGCTCATTAACAGGATTGATTTCTCCTGAGTTGAAATCGCTTCCTTAAAATTACCAATCTCCGCATAGGCTGCTGCAAGAGTATCCAGTTTAAATGAATCCGGTCTGGTAAGAAAGGCCTTGGTACTTAACTGTACTGCCCGTTTTCCATCTCTTGATTTGGAATCCGGACATGTTGAGAGTATCCATGCAAGACTGTTATATGCCTCAGGATCACTCGGATTTATTTCCATTGTACGGGTATAGTCTGCAATCGCTTTCTGGTATTCTCCCATGTTTCGCCAGGCAATACCACGATTGTTGAAGGCATTGATATAGTGAGGTTCCAATTCAATGGCCTTGGAAAAATCCGTAATTGCGAATTGATATTTTCGAAGGGTAAAATAAATAATTCCCCGGCTGTTATATGCTTTGGATAGTTTTGGATTCATCTTGATGGCTTGTGAAAAATCTTGCAATGATTTCCGGAGATCTCCCTTTTTAAACCATGCAACGCCTCTGCTGCTGAGCGTTTCCGCATTATGTGAATTCAGTTTCAGCGCATTGTTATAATCATCAATCGCCTTGTCAAAATCAGTTGTAAGGAAATAGGTCATACCACGGTTGATAAAAGCATCTTCGTCATAGTAATTGATCTTGATAGCGCTTGTAAAATCGTCGATTGCCTTTTGATACTGCCTTTGTTCACGGAATGCGATTCCTCTGCTGTTGAATGCGGCAGTATAACTAGGATTTATTTCAATGGCTTTATCGAAATCGGAAATTGCTTTTGCATAATCTCTTTTGTTTTTCCATATGATTCCGCGGCTGTTATAGGCCGAAGCTAATACCGGATTTGTTTGCTTAATAATTGAGTTGAAATCTTCCACTGCATTGTCATAATCGTTCATGATATAACTGGTGACGCCTCTGTTGTTGTAGGCTTCGGTAAAGGTCGGATCCAGTGCGATTGCTTTGCCGAATTCAGCGATTGCCAAATCAAACTTTTCCTTTTTTTTCCAGGCAATCCCAAGACTGTTGTGGGCAGGCGCAAAATAAGGATCAAGCTTGAGGGCTTCATTGAAATCTTCAATTGCGTTGTCGTATAATTCAGATTCTATGAATGACCTTCCCCGGTTATATCTTTCTGTCGCGCTCATTCTGGAAGAGGGATCTTCGGCCAGATGTGTATCCTGAATGGTCTGACACCCATACAGGAATGACAATAAAATGATATAATTGAGACAAATTGATATGCGTGCCATGTTTTTCATTCATACCCCTAACCCGGATAACCCGGATGTCTGCAAAACAATCTGATTTCAACTTGACTGTTTTATTTTCAACGTCAATATTTTAAAAATGTCTATATTTTTAATTACATCCACGATCCAAAACTTCAACCTTTTTCTTACAGGAAACACAAACTCGATACGTTTAAATATGGTTTCGGTTTGTTTCATCAATCGCCATTAATATTTCAAAAATTTAATAATAGCCTGTTTTCATAATAAAATATTTGTTTACATCCGCATGTTGTCCGTCAAGGTAAAAAGCAAGGATCAATATATAATTTTTTCTCAACTGAGATCAAGAAGTCGTCCATTTAAACGGAAGGGTATTGACAGACCCCCAAAAACCGGATTGAATACAACTCTACAAGGAAGCAACGTTTGGCAGATATTATGATACGGACTCGAAAGAGATTTGAAAGGTTGATATGCCATGAGCTATGTCTGTAACTTGTTTGGTGAACTATCGAACATTTCCATGGAAGATTTTAACAAACTCAAGGATCGTTTCGCACGACATATGCATCTTGATGTCTTTGAACATAAAGAAGACAATATTCTGGTAATTGACGCTGGTTTCAACAGCAGAAAAAAAGTCAGTTGGGTTGAAAAATTTGTTTATCATTACATTGCAGATTCTATCCCGCTTGGCCGATTTGAAAAATTGTATTTCAAGGAAGGATATACTTTTTCCTGTGTTTTTTTTGGACACAAACAATTTGAAATTGTTCGTTACTCTACACCAGAACAACCTGCCTGGTGGCAGGGGGAATCAACAGATTATATCAATACTTTAAAAAACAGGATCATGGATCTTTTGCGAAAAGGAGTAGTTTTGGAATAACCAACCGAAATTATTATTATCATTACAATCCTTACTTAAAAACGTAAATCTTTTTTCAATATACTGTTCATATGAGCAATACGAAAATAAAAAGCCTGCCATTTTTCTGGTTAGGAAAAATCTCACTGTGGATTGTGATGTTTTTTTTATTTCTCTGTTCCTCAAGTATCTATTTTCTCTTTATTCTTCCTTCTGTTCTTACTTCTGAATCGGTTGAAGCCATTATTGAAAAAAGCTCAAAAAAATTGTTGAATATCTCTCTTGAGATCGATGACATCCAATATACTTGGCCAGGAGGATTGCAGATCGTGAGTTTTGAGATACGCGGTGACCCATTACATTATCCAGATCCCATACTCCATATTGATGAAATTGCATTCAATATTTCTATTCCGGATGTATTTCCTGGAAAGATTGATTTTCATATTTTTGCAAAAGGAATTACTTTCCATTTTTTTCGGGATGCGGATGGAAAAACCAATATTGATTCCCTGATGACATCTCAAAATGCAATGGAAAAAACCTCCCGGGTTGACGCCAATGATAAAACAGTCAATGCCCCTTTTTCTCTTCCAATAGACCTGGGTGCAAGAATCGAATTAAGAAACATTGTCATTTCAGCCAAAGATCAGATTACGGATAAAAAGGTGCTTATTGAAAATGGAATGTTCCTCCTGGATAGTCCATCACTGCATTCCCGGGAAACCAATCTGAAACTATTTGTGGATGTTGCATTGAACGATAAAAAGCTGCCTCCAGTCGATCTGATGCTCAGGGTTTCGAATATACTGGATCCGGAAACAGCTTCTGTTTTGCCTGAAAAAATGGATGTCTCTTTCAGTGGAAAACTTCCGGGAAGTACAGTATCTGCTGATGGCACTCTATCCGGTAAAGGAATAGAAAGCGTTGTAGATGTTGATCTGGACGAGATTCATGAAATACTTTTACCTTTTTTACCGCCCCATATTGCGAATTCGAAGATCAGCGGTTCTCTCCATATGTCAACCGTGTTGAAGATGAATTCCAAAAAGGATCTCTTTTTTGATTCCTCCGTGCAACTGGATGGCATCTCCTTGTCCGGACCAATGATTCAGAATAGAACGATCTCAGGGTTTCAAGCCCGCCTTTCCAATAATGGAAACATTAATCTATCCATCAAGCAACTGAATATCTCCTCCGGAAAACTAAACCTGCTTCACAAGAGTGAGCTTTCCTATCATGGCACATTGAAGTTATTCGATCAGCCGGTCCAGGATTCTTTTATATCACTTGATACGGTGTTCATTGACATTGGTGAACTTCTGACGATTGGTAAACCATTTTTACCGCCCAACTTTCCCATAGATTTCGGGAGAGATGATCAATCCCCTGTTTTGCATATCAATGGTGTTGCCCTGAAAGGAGATTTTTTATCTGGTGCTTGTATCGGCACGGTTGAAAAATTAAATCTGGCTGTTCCCTATATTGAAATCAGGAACAGAGACCTGAAAATAGTTGTCAATAACACTCATTTTGATCTTTACCAGTTCAGTACAGACCTCAACCGTTTTTTTCCGACTCATATTCTGTTTTCGAGTTCATCAGGAATAGATACGGTTTTCATCGATACAAAAGAAAAAATTGATTTGGAAACCATTTCCATTCCGAAATTTCAATTTCAGATCAAAGATATCCAAAAAAATCCCAATTCATTGTTTGGCTATACGGCAACACTTTCCGGAGAACAACGCTTCGAAATTCAGAAAATAAAGATGTCTTCCACGGGAGAGATTGCCGGATTCAGTCAGACATTGGATGCTTCATGCAAGCTGCTTCCGGAAAAAAAAGCCGTGTTTGACATCAAGGGGGTTTCTATCGGAGCTTCCGACCTGGTCTTGAAAAATGAAGCAATCGGAGCGTTTCAGACCAGTCTGGATATAAACAACTCGGATACTACAGTAGTAATCAGTAGTGTGAGTCCGCCTGAAATTGATATCCTGGGCATGAAAAACCGGATCCGGGTTGGGGATTTTGCAGAACTCAATTCATTGGCGGATATCCGGAATCTGGCTCGGCAAGGAATGGAAACAAAGGGTGATCTGGCAATCAACCTGGGAAATCTGTTTCAAAAATTAACTAAAAAGCCAAAACAGGTCTCGAGCCTTAATGGAACCGTTTTTCTGAAATGGTCCCTTGATGGAAGAAGGCCTGAAGTTTCTGAAATAACCAATCTCCAACAGAGATCTGTAACCGATTTACAAAAGGATCTGGCCTTCATCAATCAGGTTCAGATAGAGCTGTCGCTGAATCAGATTCATACAAACCTGGTTTTCAATCCGGAATCAAGGATTCAGATAAAAAATTTTTCAGCGGAACCTCTTGTTCATTATATTTATGATGGAAAAAAGGGAAGGGGTAATTATGAAGGGGGTTTTACACTTCTCGATGTTGATTCCAATTGGATTCCAGTGGATCATAAACCTATCTCAGCAAAATTTTCTTTTTCCGGAACCCATGATGGCTTACAGAAAGTATCGATGATTCAGAATTTTGAAGTCGCATCACTGGGCTTCCATGAGTCAATCCGTTTCGCCCTTTCCGGACTGGATCAATCCATCCTTCAGAACAGGGAGAAAAATCTGCCTTATTTCCTGAAAAAAACCGGTGGGTCATTTACCGGTCAAGTCTCCATGAATGACATGACGGTAGTGAATCAGATCCAAAAACAAATGACAGCAGGTGGCGCTTTTTCAGCAGGATTGGATTTACTGATGGTTCCTGGATCAAAGCTTGGGGGGAAAACCTGGATAAAACTAAACGATGTAATCCTGGAAAATGGACGACAATTTTCCATTCATGACCTTTCAGGCGATATTCATCTTGAAAAAGAGTATTTGCTTATGGATAACGATGCAAGGGATAAAAATCCAGACAACCTGGGATCCAGTTCAAATTTATCTGTCAATGTCATGAAACAGCCGGATTTCCAGGAAGAGATATTACACGCCCCTTTACAGACTGGAGAAAAGAGACAGCAATTGTTTCAGGTGGCGTATCCGCCTTCGGAAATGATGATCCGTTTTGCTTCCGCAAGCAGTGAAAAAGGACCACTTCCCATAGCCCTGAATCATTTTCAGACAGGATTGGAACTGGAAGATGGATTACCCAGGATTTATAACTTCCAGGTAGATCTTCTCGGAGGGTCCATCATCGCCTCTGTTTCTGTGCAGAAAATCGACCAGCGGTTTTATCTTCCTATTACTATTTCTTTTTCAGGTATTCAAACCGATCTTTTTTTTGGGAAGACTGTTGAAAAGAAGCAGAAAAAGGATACCGAAGTCAGTGGACAGTTTTATTCTTATGTTCCGGTCACCTCAAATAAAAATGATTTTTTGAACGGTTTGAAAATGGATATACTGTTTACTCATATCGGAGCCATGGCGCTTGAGCAGCTTTTATATTCCCTTGATCCTACGGAGAGTAATGAAAAAATTGTATCCCAGCGGAAGCTGGTTAAAAAAGGATTTCCTCGTTGGATAAGACTTGCTATTATGGATGGGGCTCTGTCTCTAGAAGGAGTTGTTACAATTCAGGGGGTAGATGTTGATATTCCGCAGGTAAAAAGACTCAATATCTCCGGGCTTTCCGGTCTCGATCCTCTTGAAGAGGGTTTATTGAAGATTTCACCCGTTGTTGAGGCACTCCGGTGCATGTCTGCAAATACAATATGGATGGATCAGGGTAAGAACAATATCGGTTTTATCGACAAATAATGGGTCTGATGATAAAGCAACAGAAAAAATGTCTGTTTCTATAAGGAGCAATAAAACCATGAAAAGAATGATTCTGCTTTTCCTGATAATCATATCCGGTTGCACCCTGGCTAAAGTTGATGTGGAAGTGTTGAGTGAACGGACTGCCCTTGAGAATCAAATCCTGGGAACCTATAATGCACTTGACCGGGAAATGCTCCTGGTTGCTTCCGTCCGGGGTGTGGATTCACAGGGAAACATCAAAAAGCCTCCGGTTAAAAGCAGAGAAAAGCAGGATGCGATTGCTGCTATTCAGCTGATTGATTTTCATTCCGACGATCTTTTGCAGTTTAAAAAATTAGGATGGATTGGAGAAAACAACAAGGGTTTTCTTGAATTGTTTGAAATGAACAAAAAACAGGTCCCGAAGGGGCTGGAGGAGTTTTCCAGACGATTCACGTTTAAAGAATTTTCCGCCATCATTCAGCAGGTCAATCAGGCCAGACTTGTCATTATGCAGCGGGTTATCGATATGAATGAAAACCTGAAAGATACGGATATGCCCAAGGTTCAGCAGATATTTGCCAAATTGAATGCTGAAAATGCAGGTGCTGGTGAAAAAATACAGGATGATAGGGGAGATTGGAAGCAAAAATAATGAAACATCTGAGCCAATTTCAAAACGGTTTAAAAGCGTCACACCGGCGAAAGCCGATGTCCAGAAAAGAACTGAAAATAATAGATAGCGCTACGCTTTACTGCGTGTCCGGCTTTCGCCGGAACTACAACAACGGACTTTTGAAATTGGCTCATCCATCTGTATTTCAAAAACTGATCCTTTTACTTCTGGCTTTTTTTATCCTTTTGATGCTGAAATTCCCTGTATTGGCCGGTGAAAGTGATTTGTCTGGAATTCTTCATCCTGTCCAGATTACCTTTGAAACTGTTCCTATTCAGTTCATGGCCGTTTCCCGGGATGGGAAAAGGCTGGTCTGTGCGATGGAAAAAAATGGTTTTACAAATTTATGGCTGTATTCGGCAGATCCACAAAAAATTATATTTCCCGTTCAGATTACAGATGACCCCTTCATTGAATCATCTCCTGTATTTTCGCCTGACGGACGGTTTATTGCGTTCACCGGAACGAATGATGATGTCAAAGGCGATATTTATCTGCTCAATATCGAAAAGGCTGGAAGCCTTCCTGAAAAGCTGACCGGACGTGAAACCAGAGATGGTGGGGCATGCTTTGATCCAACCGGTAAGATTTTGTATTTTCATCAGACCTTGCCAGGAGAGGTACTGCCGAAAATTGTTTCTCTCCGACTGGATGGAAAACACTTGATCCATCGAATCGAAACCGGTTCGGACGGCTCTGATCCGGATCTGTCTCCGGATGGCCAGAAGATATGCTATACCAGCTATCAGTCTGATCCTACAGGTTCGATAATGATTTATGACCTTAAAACCCTTGAAAGAAAAGCTGTAACTGCCGGTACATCTTATGATTCCTCACCAAAATGGTCAACCGATGGCAAAACCGTTTTTTTTACACGAATATTCATGGATACGGATCAGGATGAAAAAATCTCCTATCGGGATAATGCTGTTCTGTTCAGAGTCAATCCGAACCTGCCGGATCCGGAACCATTTCCCCTGACACGCTTTGATCGAACAGCCCGGAATCCAATGACGGCTGATGGGAAGCTGTTTCTGATTTCACCCCAGAACAGAAATATTGATAATTGCTTTTTTTTTCTTGAACAGGGTTTGATTCCATTACGGCAAAATGTAAATCAACAAGATGCATTTTGCAGAAATCTGGCGGACAAGATCAGTGTAAATCCTTTTCTGAAAATTCTGGCGCATTCAAAAATAATGGAATTTGGACAGGTCAAAGAAGCCGGCTCTGCTGCTTACCGGATTGGCCGTATCCTTGAGGAAATGGGCCTTCTTCAGGGAGCAATCGTTTATTACGAATCGGTTTCAGAAAATTATAGGAGTTTTGAGCCAGATGCAACCCTTTCCAGGATTGCACTGACAGCAGCTCACACCCAGCTCAGGCTTCGTAAAACCGCACATGCTGATGAGAAAACTCAGATTATTCAATCTGCGGTTGAAGAACTAAAATCCATTTCAAACCAGGGAACCGGACTTACAAAAGCAAGGGCTGATATTGAGGTTGCAAGATTGCTTGCCAAATCAGACTCTGGTGCGGATTCTTTGTTTGAGTCCATCCGGATACTGGACAGAGTGATTCATTCTTTTCCGGATCAGGATTACGATATTGCCGAGGCCACTCTGCTTAAAGCCCAGATATACACAGAGCTTGGGAGAAGTGAAGAGGTTTTTGCCCTGTATAAGTCCATCATACGGAATTTTCCAGATCAAACCAGATGGGTAGTCCTTGCGATTGAAAAATCGCTGGATTTCTTTCTTCAAAGTAAGGAAGGGGTGAGCTTTGAAGAAAAAATTAATAGCCTTAAAGATCTGTCGGAAAAAAATCATGAACAAATACCCATGCTGTCCGCTGGAGCCTTGAATCGGGCTGCGGATCTTTATGTTCAAAATGACCAGTGGACTCAGGCAAAGGAACTTTACCGGCTTGTGCTTGAGCGTTATCCATCTCTGACTTTTCAGGCAGCAGCATCCCGACTCGCTCTGGCAGAGATTCTTTACAGGGAGGAACGATTTCGGGAAGCCCTCAACCTGTATGAAACAGAAATAAATCAACCGTCAGGAGAAGAAAATATTGTCGAGCTGGCCCGAAGGGGCTATATCCGAAAGTCCATTGCCTCCGGTGAATACCTGTTTCGTCTGGGAGAGGTGCCGGCAGCCATGAGTCGATTCCGGGAGCTGATCGACTATGACCAAGGGATTGTGGAAGCCCATCGCGGATACATAAAATGTGTTGCTGCACAAAATATGGTTGATAATACTCTGAACACATACAGAACATACAGCTTAAAAAATCCTAAAAATCCAATTTATATTTATGGTACAGCGCTTCTTCTTACTTATCAGGATAACAGAGAGTCGCTATCGGAGGCCAAAATCCTTCTGGAAAAAGCCATCCATCTCAACGGGCAGATTGAATATTTTCACCAGACGCTTGGTTATGTTTTTGAAATGTTTGAAACCGTTTATGGAGAAAAAGGAAATCTTGAATCTGCACTTGAATCCTATAAAAAAGCGTATTTTCTGAACGATTACCAGCGAAACCCGGAAAACCGGTCTCATCTTGCGCTCAATATCGCCAATATCCATTTTCATCTTGGTCAATTCCACCAGGCACTCCAGTACTACACCATGAGATTGGATGCAAAAACGCCTTTTGATAACCCGGATACTGAAATTTTATTTTACCAGCGGTTAGGGGTTTCTGCCTTTCAGGCAAAGGAAAACCAGAAAACCATCACTGCTTTCAGGCAATCCATAAAGTTAATTCGGGAAACGTCTGATCCGTATGAACCGGTCAGGATGTTTGAAAACATTCATCGCTTTATCATGGATGAGATTATCATGCCGGCCTCCAGTCAGAATGATCTGAAACAGGATGCTGAGGTGGCTTCAGCTATGCAATCTGACATCAACCGAACATTGACAAAGATTTCTGAAAATCTTTTTCCGCCGCCATCCAGTGAATGGAATCAATTTGAAAATCAGATGGAGGATCTGATCAGCCAGCAGGAAAAAATCTTACCGGATATGTATTCTCTGGTTGAAAAGCTTCAAAATACCGAGCTTACCAGGATGGAAGCTGAGCAGCGGGCAGAATGGTTTCTCATACGCGTACGAAAAGCATTACAGCAACCATCGCGAATTGTTATGCTTGAAACCGAAATGAGGGATCGACTGGGACTTGCGCTTCAGGAAAATGGAAACTATCAGGAAGCTGCAGAGCAATTTGAAACCGCATTTTCCTTGAATCAGAAACTCGGACAGAACCAGAATCTTTCCGTGAACCGGAGATCTGTGGCGTATAATCAATATATGCAGGCAAGCCTCCTTCATGGAGAAGAAAAAAAACAACTTCTGAAAGAGGCGGCTCGCAATTTCAAAGCTGCTGAGAAGTTGCTTGACCAATATGGTGTTTCAACACAGAAGCAAAAGGAAAAAGGTTTGCTGGATCTGTCTCTTGAGGTCGCTCTTGATAAAAAAGGGGCAACTCAGGCTTCGCATGGTTTTTCACTGATTCAGGAAAAGCGTCTGATTTCAACCTTTCTTATCAGGATTGGTATTGAACTGGGGGATTTAGTACCAGCGGAAAAGGAGATTCAGAAGCAACTTGCAGAATATCCTTTGGCCCAAAAAATTGAAGATAAAGATCTGTATGGCGTTTCCCTGCTGTATCACCGGGCGGGTTTATTGTCTGCTGCCAGAAAACAATATAAAGAAGCATTCTCCCATTTTGAGCATTCTGCTCAATTGAGCTATCAGTATGGAAATCCGATCAGCACCTGTATCAATGTTATGAATATGGCACACACCTTATCCGGATTTACAAAGCATGAAGCTGATATTGGTTTTGGATTTCCAAGGTTGTTGAAAATGGAAAAGCAGGCTGGTTCCTTGTTGCAAGCTTCCAATATTTTTGATCCGGTTTTTGCCGCAGGTTATTATAACACCATCGGGCAGTATCTTTTGACAATTGAAGGTCAATCATCAGAAGTTGTTGACAGTTCAGTGAACCGGTTTTTACGGATTCAAAAGGCGATTTTGTTCCTGAATCAGGGAATCAAACTGTTTGATGAAAACGAGCATATAAAAAACAGAGAAGATAGTGCTTTGCTTGCTTCATTGCATTTGAACAAGGCCATTGCCGCATCACTCATTGGTGAAAAGAGTCATTCCCTGAATCATTTTCAGGCTGCCTTCAGAATTGCAGAAAAGAACCTTCTGCCCGATCTGGAATGGCGGGCTCTTGTGGGTTTGGGAAAACTGAAAGAAGCTTTGGATGTGCTTTCTGATATAACCATATCGAGAGCAGGTTGCAGTCCGTTTGAGATTACCGATGCTTTTCATCCTCTGGTTCTCAATCTTATTCAATCCGATCAGAAAGAAGAGGCTCTTAATTTTATTGAAAAAATATCAGAGACCGAACGATTCAACCGGATGGCTTTTCTTTTCAGGGATTCACTGGAAAACGGAAAAAGAATATTTCAAAGGATCTACCCCAGAATCGAGAGAATTAAAGCTTTGCGCAATTCCATCCGGAAAAACGTTCCGGAAGAGTTGGCTTATCTGAAAAAACAACTGTCCGATGAAACCGATCTCCTGGAACAGAATCTTGGCAAGGAAAATGAAAAACTGCCGGATCTGATCCGCTGGATCAAGGATAAAGAGTTGCAGGAGAATCTGATTTTACTTCTCGGTGTTGCTGAACAGGCAGAATATACCGCAGAACAGGCTGTTCGTGCAGCAGATTCCAAAAAAGCCTCTGTTCTGAGGGTAGAATACAATAGCCTGATTGAAAAATACCATAAAAAACGACTTGAGTTTGTTGACGGAAGACCGGATGACATTTTTTCAGATCCGATCACTTTTCTGGGACCGGAACCGGCTGAGGCCGCTGATATCATGAATGTGCTTTCCGAAGATCAGATGCTTGTCAGGCTTTTCAGGATTGAACCTGATATTTACTCTTTTAGCATTACCGCTGATCAAATCGACATGCAGAAATATCCTTCCGTGGAGAAGTCAGTAAATGCTCTTCCAGATACCGAAAAGATTAATATCGCCTATGAACTTCCCCGGGAAATTCCCGGACGACGTGCATGCAGCCTGAGCGGGACCCATTTTTTCCGATCCATTGTCAATCGTAAACCATTTAAAAATAATGTTGTTACGGTTCCCGAAGCACTGCCGGATCAGGAAGGGTATCAGATGAATCAGATAGGGCAGGTATCCCATGAGGAACAAAATAGGCATTCGATTCTTTTATCAGAAATGAATACCCTTCTGCTGTCCAAAGAGGTCTCTGTTTCTACAACCATTCCGACTCGATCCGGAGAAAAACCGGATCGTTTTATTTCCTTTGAGAATCAGGATGGCAACCCAGATTCCATCGAACCATTGTTGACCGGGTCAAAAAACCTTTCGCTTGCCCTGATTTCTGAATCTTCTCCGGATGATCTTTTCCTGATTGGGAATCTGTTTTCGATATATCATTGTCCTTCCGTATTGTTCAGCCAGGCAAAGGGAAATGCATTTTCAAAACAATTTTTGGAAAACTACCGGACAAAGACGGTTCTGGGGTCCATTCAAGGACTGAAAGGACAGCTTTCGTCCACAGAACCTGACCCGGAAATCGTCCTTCTGGGATACCAGGGAATGTCATCTGCGGAATCGGAACTGTTTTTACAGGAATATTTTGTCCGATCCGTCCAGAAAGGAAAAGCCGCCTTTGATGAAGGAAGAAATGGAGAAGCTTTTTCTTATTTCCAGAATGCTCTGGAAATTTCACAAAAGTTTACCAAATTTCATTCTTTGTTGCCCAGACTGCTCAGTTATTGCCGGGAAACAGCTTATCAGGAAAAGGATCTGGAACAATCTGCTTTATATGCCAGGAAGCTGGTCAAACTCATGGAAGAGGAGAATCCGGATACGGAAAACCATGCTGAATCTCTGCTTCGGCTCGGATTGATTTTAGCTGCACAGGAAAAATTCGGGGAGGCGATACCGCTACTGGATGAATCGGTTGAGATGCTGGAAAATCTGGAGCTGGACGAAAAGAAGATCCTCGCTATGTCTGAGCTTGGAATTTTATTGGAAAATGCCACGGAATATGATCGCGCTTTGACTACATTTCAATCCGCAGCAGAAATCAGTAATAATCTTGGGAAGGATTCACTCCTGGCAGATCAGTATATGAATATGGGAAGAATCTATGATTTGCGACTGAGCCAATATGCCTCTGCTATCAAAAATTATCAAAAAGCGCTTCTGATTTATCAGGATATGGAGGATGTCCAGAAAACAGCCCAGGTTTTTCTGGATATCGGGAGATGTTACAGATTGCTTGGTAATTTCCCCAAAGCGGAAGAATCCTTCCAGACCGCGTTTGCGATGATCGACAGCAAGGACAATATGCAACTGCTTGCAGCAAAGATTTTAATTGAGCAGGCAAATAATGCATGGTTTCAGGCACGATACGAGAAGGCGTTTCTTCTTCAGCGAAAAGCATTTGACATCTCGATGAAGGCCGATTTTTCATTTATGAAGGTGATCTGCCTGAACACATCCGGTTTGATCTGGTGGACGCTTGGCGACCATCAGAAAGCATTATTTGAACTTGAAAAAGCCCTTGAAATTGCAAACTCAAATCCGAATCGGAAGGATGAGATTGCCAGCACATTGAATAATATCGGTCTGGTGTTACGGGAGACCGGCAGATATCCGGAAGCGATTGATACCTTTGACAGGGCTCTTTTGATTGATGAGAAGTTACAATCCAAGTGGGCGATTGCATATGATTTCAGGAATAAAGCACTGACACTTTTTAAGATGGGCAGAGTCGAAGATTCAATTCCTTTATTTGAAATGGCTGCCCGGAAATCAAACGAAATCGGAAATAAAATCAACGAGGCCAAATCCCTTCTTGGGCTTGCAGATGCTTTCCGATCAGCGAATCGAATCCGTGAAGCCAGAAAAGCATATGAACAGGCCTTATCCCTTGCCTCTGGAATGAATCTTCTGGAAACCAAATGGAGAGCGGTCTATGGTCTTGCCCAGCTCAATCTGCTCGCTGATCCGATAACAGCAGAGAAACAACTCCGGGATGCAATTGATGTGATTGAGGTCATGCGGGCGGATATTAAGATCGAACAGCTCAAGGAGTCATTTTCTGATAACAAGTTTATGGTGTATGAGACACTTGTCCGGCTATTGGCTGACAGAGGAAAAATAGAGGAATCATTCGAAATCGCAGAACGATCCAGGTCCAGGAGCTTCATTGATCTTCTGGGAAACCGGCCTTTGACCCTTAACCATGAAGAAGACCAGCACCTGTATGATAAACAGAAACAGGTCAGAGCCCGTCTGGATGAAATAAAATCCCTGATCTCACAGTCCACTGAGGCTCAGGAAAAGAAAATCTATCAAAAAACATTTACGGAACTTGAACATGAATACCAGAATATACTGCTTGAAATGCAGTCCAAAAATCCACAGCTCGCGTCCATGGTTTCCGTAACGCCGCTGAAAGCAGACCACCTGATGGAATACATTGATCCGGGAACTGCTCTTCTTTCCTATTATGTTCTGGAGGATGAGATATTCTGCTGGCTGATTCAAAAAAAGGATGACCAGACCCATACGCCATCACCCATGTTGCTTTTCCGATTGCCTATAAACAAGAAAAAAATGGGGGAAGATATACTGGAATATCGTCGCGTCATTCAAAATCTGGAACCGTTTGAAACTTTATCCAAAGCCCTTTATTCTCTTCTGATCGAACAACCGATTTCACGATTAAACGGAATCAAAAATCTTGGAATCATTCCCCACGGCCCCCTGCATTATCTGTCCTTTGCAACACTCTTTAATGGAAAAAATTATCTGATTGATGACTATTCTCTTTTTTATCTTCCAAGTGCAAGTGTTTGGAAGTATACAAAGGAAAGACGACAGCCTAAAAAGAATGTCAATGTGCTTGCCATCGGTAATCCGGATCTTGGCGATCCTGTTCTGGATCTGCCATTTTCAGAGTATGAGGTGGGGTCGATTCAATGGAGTTTTCCCAATATTACGGTTTTGACAAAAGAAACAGCCTCAGAAGAATGGGTTGCAAAAAATACCGGTAAATTCGGGATTATTCATCTTGCTTCTCATGGAGAGTTTGATCCGATAAATCCATTGTTTTCCGCAATTAAATTATCCAGATCCAAACAGTTTGACGGTAATCTTGAAGCTTCAGAGATTTTTGGATTGCAGATCAATGCGGATATGGTCGTACTAAGTGCCTGCCAATCCGGACTTGGAAAGGTGACCGGCGGAGATGATGTGATCGGACTGAACCGGGCTTTTTTCTACGCGGGAACCCACACGGTGGTTTCCAGTTTATGGCGTGTAAGCGATGTATCCACTGCACTTCTGATTAAAACGTTTTACCGCCGGTATACCACCTATAATAAAGCAGACAGTTTACGATATTCAGCACTGCATGTCAGGAACCGGTATCCCCATCCCGGTTATTGGGGGGCATTTACCCTGGTGGGAGATTATGAATAGAAGTTATTTATTTGTATTATTTTACCATACCATTTTTATTTGAATTAATCAGAATGTTATTATATAGTGCCTTTGAAATAATTATAAAACAGTAGATTGAAAGAGGAACTCCAATGAAAATAAAATGTATTCTAGCACTGTTCGGTTTTCTTTTTATTTCAACTGCCGTTGCCGCCAATCAACCCCCATCAACCATATGGGTAGCTTCGGATAATGCAAAGCTCAAAGCCGATTGGAAATCATCTTCTGCTACCCTTGCCGAGGTTTCCAAAGGTACAGTATTATCCGTGCTTGCCTATCAGGAAAAATGGTATCAGGTAAAGCTGCCAAACGGAAAGACCGGATGGATCTATCGAGGAAAGGTCTCTGAAACCGAGGTTCAAAAAACGCAAGGGAAAGAAGAGGGCGGTTCGGTTGGAGGTCTTCTGGGGGACCTGTCCGGAAGCAATATCCGGGCTGATAATACAGATTCATCCAGAAGTATCAGAGGACTGTCTCCGGAGGCAACCGAATATGCAAAACAGAATGGAACTCCTCAGGTTTACAGAAACGAACTGGATAAAGTGATTGATAGAAAAGTTTCGCCCACGGAGATTGATCAGTTTTTAAAACAAGGCAAAATCGGAGAGTATCAGGAGTAACCCAACCATGATCAAAAAACAATTTACACATCCTGACGATGAAATCAATCGAACCCGGCGCAATCTGTTGAAGCTTGCCGGTCCGTTTACCCTTTTCATGGCTTGCCCGGCTTATGCTCTGGATCTTTTCAAAATGATCGATCCTGATGAGAAATCAAAGGACATTCAACGGGCAAAAACCATATTCGAAGGGGTTGGAAGCATTGCAACCAGTGCGACGGACCTGGACTACAAGTCTGAATTCGCTATTGGAGAAAGCCTTGCACTGGAAGGGTTTCAGCGGTACGGATTGCCTTCAAAAAACCAGTTGGTGCAGAAATATGTCAATACCGTAGGCAATGCGGTCGTTCAGAATTCAATGCGGTCGGATATTCCATATTATTTTGTCGTTGTGGAGAACAATATTTACAACGCTTTTGCCTGTCCCGGGGGGATAATTTTTGTCAGCTCAGCCCTTCTTAAGTCCATGAATAATGAGGCCGAGCTCGCGTGCGTTCTTGCTCATGAGGTTGCCCATGTCGGCCACAAACATGCCCTGCAGGCGATTAAGAGGGCAAAGTTTTTTGAAGGTGTCGGAAAGATTTCAACAGCAAATATGAAGGGTGAAGAAGGAAAAAAGTTCCAGAACATGATTGGTGATCTTCAGACGGTTTTGTTTGATCATGGTCTGGATCAGGATATGGAGTTTGAAGCAGATCTTTCCGGGATGTCATTTGCTTACCAGACCGGTTACAATCCGGAAGGATTTATAAGAGTACTGGATATGCTCAAACAGAAGGAAGCAACTGCGGTAAAAGAAGGATCCTGGTTTTCTACCCACCCTCCGTTGACCGATCGAATTCAGAAATGCAATGAAGGAATGGGGAAATATCCGGATGCTGCCTCGCTTGCAGTTGTCAGCAATCGTTTTGTTGAATACCGGAAATTGTTATAAAAACATTCCGGAAAATTGTGACATTGCCTGACATGTTTGCATCGGATACGGATTGTGATAAATTTCTCATGAAAGGGGAACTGGATGCTGAGCCGGAATGTACTGATTGTTGATGATGACAATATGGTCATCGATGTGTTTAAAAAAGGGTTTACCAAAGCTGGATACACCGTTCGACGCGCGACAAGTGCAGAAGAAGCTTTGGCGATCCTGGACAAAGAAAAATACCCTGTCATGCTTCTGGATTTGAAACTTCCCAAAATGTCAGGTGTGGAGCTTTGTAAATTCATACGGGAGAAGTTCCCTCTATCCATATTGTTTGCCGTAACCGGATATGCTTCTCAATATGAATTTGGCGCTTGCCGCAGAGCTGGTTTTGATGACTATTTTATAAAACCGGTAGATCTTAAAATTTTGTTTCGGGCAACACTTGAAGCCTTTGACAAGGTCGAAGACTGGCACAAACGAAGCCGGAATATATAGTGGTGGATTCCTTTAAAACTTGGGGTTTTGATGAGTGATCCTCATGGAAAATAAGCTTCGCAGGTTGATCGAAAAAGGGGTTACCATCCCCAATCCGGAAACCATAATGATTGGTGAAGAGGTAGATCTTGACCGAATATCCGGTAACGGGACTATAATCTATGCAGGATGCAAAATTTTTGGTGAAAAAACACTGATTCTGGATAATGCCAAACTTGGATATGAAGCACCGGTGACTGTAGAAGATTGTCAAATCGGACCTGAGGTTCATTTGAAAGGCGGCTATTTCAGCCAGTCCGTTTTTTTACACCAGGCCAGTCTGGGAAGCGGTTCTCACATTAGAAAAGGAACCATTCTGGAAGAGCATGCCTCCGTAGCCCACACAGTCGGACTGAAACAGACCATCCTTTTTCCTTTTGTTACGCTTGGCAGTTTAATCAATTTTTGTGATTGTTTTATGGCTGGTGGAACCAGCCGAAAAAATCACAGCGAGGTTGGCAGTTCGTTTATTCATTTCAACTACACACCCAACCAGGATAAGGCAACCCCTTCCATGATGGGAGATGTTCCCTATGGCGTAATGCTGAATAAAAATCCCATATTTCTGGGAGGGCAGGGCGGAATTGTCGGGCCGGTAAGATTGGCATTCGGAACTATTACGGCTGCGGGTACAATCTACCGAAAAGATGAACTCAGAAATGATCGCCTGTTGCTTGCCGGATTTCAAAAGGATATTAATATTCCATTTTCAAAGGGACGTTTTCCGAACATAAAAAGAATTGTGCTGAACAATCTATTATACATTGCAAACCTGATCGCCTTGAAATGCTGGTACAACAATATCCGGACAGAATTTATATCAGAGAGTTTTCCTCTTGAGCTCCTGCAAGGATTACGGGAAAAGCTGGATATGAATATCACGGAAAGGCTTGATCGACTGAAAGAATTTTTCTGTAAAGCAAAACAGAGTGATCCGGATGATCTGAGATCTAGAGAACTTTCTGAAAAATGGTCAGAAATTGAATCGTTGATCAGACATTTTGAACCCACATCGGAAAGTCAGGAAATATTATCTGAATTCAAGAAAATCGTTTGGAAGGGGATTCAGAAAAGGGGACAGGATTATATCCGTGTGATTCAAGGGCTGAGTTCAGACGATGCAGCTATTGGATCAAGATGGTTGCAGCACATTATGGATGAAACTCTTTTGAGAGTTTTTGATCGTCTGCCTTCCTTTGGTTTTTTCAAAAAAATGGAGCAGGGGAT
>PNOB01000002.1 GCA_013824585.1 Desulfobacterium sp.
TTGGAAATCCATTCCAGCGCTCCGCTATCAAGAGAACCATCTTCCGGATCGGTTCCGGTACCGTTAAATGTAATAGACTCCCCTTCAAAAATCGACACATCTGCAGCTGGAACAATTATGGTTGCCGTGGGCGCTGTATTACCGATTGTTATTGTGACAGATGCGACACCCATGGTATCCGCACTGTCAATGGCTTGAAGCTGAATGATATGACTGCCTGCTGACAGGGTGTTAGCCGAGAAGGCATTTCCAATTCCAATCTGGCCATCCAGATTGGAATTCCAGATCAATGAAAAATCTTTGAGAGATCCGTCTTCCGGATCGGTTCCTGAACCACTGAAGGTTATGTAATCTCCTTGGCTGAAACTGCTCGCAGTAACCGGAGAAGCAATCGTGGCCGTCGGAATCGTGTTGCCTATTGGGTTCACAATTACATTTATGGCCGTACTGCCGGTTCCACCACTGGTATCCGTCACAGTGAGAGTGATCACATGGGTACCGTTTGATAGGGAAACATTCCGTATGGACGTACCGATGCCAAGCATGCCATCCTTGCTCGAATGCCATTCCAAGGCTCCTCCGGTCAGTGTTCCGTTTTCTGAATCGGTTCCGGACCCGGAAAAAGTAACTTTATCATTTTCACTGAATGCTGCATTATCTTCCGGAGTCCTGATCGTTGCTGTGGGTAATGTGTTGAGTCCCTGTGGTGTGATGGGTTCCTCCATTTCATCGCCACTAGTACCGATAATGCTGACCAGTCCGATTATGATTGCTGACCCCAACAGGAAACTGCGAAAAACAGTATAGACAATTTTTTTGATTTTCATGATTTTGAAAACTCCTGTGTCTGTGTTTTAAGCGCACAAAAATCAAGATGAAGAATAGCTACTCTTCGGCAAGGGCTGACCCTGCCAGAGATCCTGCAGTTGCGCCAATGGCCATGGCACCGGGAGTTCCGCCCAAAGCATCAAGAGTGACGGAGCTCTGACCGAGTGCCGTTCCAGTAGCTGATCCTGCTGCTGCTCCGGCAGTACCACCACCCAGTGAACCCAAAAGACCTCGTGAAAAAATTGAACCATCGTAAAACTTGAACTCTCGAGGCGCCATATATATTTTTACAGTTGCATTTGCCACTCCGTCTTTAAAACTGACAAAATTCACCTGTGCTCCGCGGAGATAAGCGTTCGTTTCACTTGTTACCTGGTCAACAGAAATGTTGTTATAACCCGCAGCAGAATAGGCATTGATGATCATCCCGGCCACTCGTTCTGAAATTTTTCGATACCCGTCGATTACAGCGGCTCTTTCGGCCATCAATTTTTTCTGCTGGGGTGACCCGGTTTCAGGCTCGATTCCCTGTCCCCGGACACTGATCAAAATCTTTTGCGAAGCTTCTTCCGGTTCCAGTCCTGGAATCAGATTTAACGCACTGTTGTTCATCGTGGTTTGATATTTTATAATTTCATGGTTGCTTGAACATCCAGTAAAAAACAGGAGTAAGGGTACCATAAAAACAAACATCCATTTACGTTTTGATACACCACATTCCATTTGCATAGTCTGTTCTCCTTAAGAGATACGGGTGATCCTTCAGTCAAATCAGGGCTTACAGCAAAGGTTAGCAAAGGCTGTGCCATACCGAATAACATCAATTTTTAATATTATTTTAATTTGTTATATAAATTGCCCCGAATAATCGTCCTTTCAGAATGCGGAAATTCATTCCAGGAACAGCAAGATTTTCCGGGATAGCATGATCATCCGAGCCAATTTCAAAAGTCTGTTGTTGTAGTTCCGGCGAAAGCCGGACACGCAGTGGAGCGTAGCGCTATCCAGTATTTTCAGTTCTTTTCTGGAAATCGGCTTTCGCCGGTGTGATGGTTTTTAATCGTTTTGAAATTGGCTCATCCAATGTATCGGGCCAGCTACCAGCAAAGAAAATTGAATTTCTAGTTTCGTCATTATCTTGACATTACACAAACAGGATTGACATGATTCCTCCTGCCCATGGATTAAAATCTTTCCCAGAGTATAACAACTGACTGAAAATGAATGACTTTTATACTTGCAACAAGCTGCGTGGGCTTGGCATGGAGATTGCTTTTTGGTGATAGACAATAGACATCGATCATGAAACAATTTTATTAACCTGCATATGAACTTCCCAAACATAATCGTAAGAGAAAAAAAATGGATATTGCAACACTGCTCGGAACCATCTCCGCATTTGGTCTGGTAATCCTGGCTATTTATATGGGCGGTGGTATCTTACTGTTCATCGATGCACCTTCACTCATGATCGTAGTTGGAGGAACATTAGGGGCAACAATGATCAACTATCCGATCCGGGATGTCCTCGGTGCTTTAGGAGTGGTAAAAAACGTCTTTTTCACAAACCCGCTGCCCATTGGAGAGGTTGCTGGAAAATTTGTAACCTTTGCCGGAAAAGCCAGACGGGAAGGAATATTGTCACTGGAATCCGATCTCCAATTCATCCCGGATGATTTCTTTAAAAAAGGGTTGCAGCTTTCTGTTGATGGAATTGAACCACAATCCATACAGGAAATTATGGAAACCGAAATCGATTTTTTGCGTGAGCGGCATCAGCTTGGAGCCGAAATATTCACAACCATGGGATCATTTGCACCAGCTCTTGGTATGGTCGGCACCCTGATCGGACTGGTTCAGATGCTTCAATCCATGGATGATCCAAATTCAATCGGGCCGGCCATGGCAGTAGCCTTATTAACCACGTTCTACGGATCAATACTTGCAAATCTTGTATTTATGCCGGTTGCCGGCAAATTACGAACCAGAAGCAAAGAAGAAATTCTGATAAAGGAAATGATTGTTCAAGGCGTTATCTCTCTTTCCCGTGGAGACAATCCACGACTGCTTGAACAAAAACTGCTTTCATTCTTAGCACCAAAATTCCGAGAAAGTGCATTTAAATAAACGTAAATCTTTCACAATGAATATTGTGACACTATCCCGGACAGGAAGTCAATACATGAAATCGAAACAAAAAATGGAAAATAGCCATTCCTTTTCAGATGGTAAACTGCTTCAGTTGATGACGATTTCTCTTTTTATCATTTTGCTTGTTTTTTTTATTCTGCTGAATTCAATCGCTGTTAGAAATGAAAAAAAAGTGGTTGCTGCCATTGGATCACTTCTCGGGAGTTTTGGTCAAAAAACCGGTGGATATTCGGATATTGACGGAACCGGTGAAAAAAATCTGATCCTCTCCATAAACACCTACACCGGAGGAATTGACTTCTCCGACATCCTTGTTAACGACCCAATGCTTTCGCAACAAATAAAAATTCTTTCTGCCCCGGGAGGCAGTCTTGTCCGGATATCGGCAGACACCTTGTTTACCAATTTTGAAACAACCATCAACCCTTCCGGGTATCGGTTCCTGGATCGGATCATCAGGGCGATACAGAATAATAATTATCCAGTCGAGATTTCAAGCCATACCGATAACATTCCGATCATCAGAAACGAAGAAAAATCAAATCAGGAAGTCTCTGCCATGCGTGCACTCCATATTTTTCAATATGTAACGGAAACCAAAAACATTTCAATTGATCGAATCACTGCTTTTGGCTGGGGAGAATACCAGCCCGCTTATTCGAATCGAACACTGGAAACCAGAAAATTGAACAACAGGATCGATATCCTTTTTGTTCACAAACCAAAGAAGCAAAAGCCAAAAAGCGGATTTATTTTTAAAGATTTCTTTTTTCGGTCATTTGAGTAAGGAAACACAATAATCATGCCATCATCGAAAACACCAAAAAGAATTGACTCTCCAAAAATAAATTCGGATTTATGGATGCTCACCTTTGGTGACCTGGTTATGCTTCTCCTTACCTTTTTTGTTTTGCTTTTGAGCATGAAATCCATGGACAAAAAAGATCTGAGAGAATTATTTCCAAATCCTTCTCTCTGGGGCGGTCCCCTGAAATATTCGGAAAACGGGTTAACCGGAAATACCACGGATTTTTATGGTGACAATAAAAGCTCAATTTTGGTGGAAAACAAAGATGCCCTGAAACAAATCTTTACGATGATGAAAGAGATTCAAACATCTCTTCCGGAAAAAGATGTGGTTAATCGTTTTGAAAAATCGATCCTCATTGAGGATGATCCCAAAGGAGTCGTGATATCATTCCAGACAGAACAATTATTCGAACCGGGTGAAGCGACCATCAACCCATCCAAAATCGATTTCCTTACTGCTGCAGGAGAATTGTTGAAGAAGACATCAAACAACATTCTGATAATGGGACATGCAAGCAGCATTCAACCTCAAAAAGCTGCATTGAAATCAAGTTGGGATCTCTCCCTCTATCGGGCACTGCACGTTCTGTATTA
Source organism: Desulfobacterium sp. (assembly GCA_013824585.1). Taxonomy (GTDB): domain Bacteria; phylum Desulfobacterota; class Desulfobacteria; order Desulfobacterales; family SURF-7; genus QZKS01. Next base: position 4,384 of record PNOB01000002.1, read on the forward strand.
TTTAACCGCAAACTTTGAAATGTTGGAAAATAGACTCGCCGTGGGAGGATTTGGAGATAAAAAACCCAAATTTCCTGTTACGGAAGTAGAGAACCAAAAAACAAATGATCGGATTGAATTTATTCTCATGAAAGCAACAGAATGAATGGAGACATATTCATAATTTTACAACAGGATGTATCCCGTAAAGCACAATTGCGATAATAATGATATTTGATCCGCAGATATTTCCGGAGGAATCATGGCTGAAAAAGAAATCAAGATCGAAGAGAAATCGGGAAAAAAAAGGTTGCCCCCACTGAAATGGATCATTGCGGGAATTGTCGGGGTGGCAATCCTGTCCGGAGGAATACTCGGCTATGTTTTACTGAAAAAGCCGACACACGAAACTCCTCCAAAAACACCTACCCATGAAAGTGTCAGCAAGGGCGATACCTCTAAAAACGATTTGTCTCAAACTTTTCCATTGGAAAAATTTGTGGTAAACCTGAATGACCCGGGAGGGAAACAATATCTGCATATAACCATTGAACTGGAGTCAACAGTCAATGGTTTTGCAGAAGAGCTCAACTCAAAAATGCCTCAAATCAAGGATGCGATCCTGATCATCCTCAGCAGCAAATCACTTTCAGACGTCCAGGGTATGGAAGGAAAAATAACATTACGAAAAGAGCTGATTATTGAAATCAATAAAATTATGAGTATGACCAAAATCCGCAATCTATATTTTACGGAATTTGTCATCCAGTAAACCTGATTCTACTGCTTTGATGAGGAGATTTCATGGAAAATGCTCGAAGATCGAATTGCATTTTGTATCGCATAAAGGATTATAAAACCGTATGAGTGAAATCCTATCGCAAGAAGAGGTGGACAGTCTATTATCTGGTTTAAGCGCCGGAAAAATCGAGACTGAATCAGATAAAGCCTCGAAGGAGAAGAAAACCGACCTGTATGATTTTGCCAGTCAGGAAAGGGTTATCCGTGGAAGAATGCCTACCTTTGAGGTGATCAACGAGCGATTTGCCCGTGAAATCAGGACAACCATGTCATCCATGCTTCATAAAACCGTGGATATCAGTGCAGAAGCAATGGAAACAATGAAATTTGCCGATTTCATCCGATCGCTCCCCGTCCCAACCAGTCTTCACCTTTTCCGGATGGATCCGCTTCGGGGACATGCCCTGATGGTCCTCGAAACCCAACTGGTCTTTAATCTGATCGATACTTTCTTCGGAGGAAGGGCAACCGGACAAGCAAAAATTGAAGGCAGAGATTTTACGACCATCGAAGAGACCATGGTAAAAAAAGTTGTAATCGCTTGTTTAAAGGACCTTGAAGAAGCCTGGGAACCGGTTGAGCCGATTAAAGCCGTTTTTGTAAAATCAGAGGTGAACCCGCAATTTGCAGCCATTGTTCTGCCTTCTGATTTGGTTATTGTCACGAAGTTCGAAATCGAACTGGAACAATCTGCCGGAATGTTTATTGTTTGTCTCCCCTATGCCATGCTGGAACCGCTCCGAAGTACTCTCACTGCAGGATTTCAGGCTGAAACTCTGGATATCGATCATGCCTGGCAGAAACGGTTACGAGAAATCATTCTGGATTCAAAAGTAGACGTCAGTGTGCAACTTGGAACCGTCCAGATCAATGGAGAACGGCTTATCCATATGAAGAAAGGGGATATCATTCAGCTAGACCAGGATGCTGACAGCCCACTGATCGGAATCGTGGAAGGCTTCCCCAAACTGGAAGGATATGCCGGCATCCAGAGAGGATTTCAGGCATTTCGAGTTGTAAAACAGATACCTTTAGAATGAGGTTAACATGAAAGAAGAAAACAAAACAACAGCCGCCCAGTCTGAAGACAAGCCGGCTACTGAAAAAGCTTCTGAAAGCACGGATCTCGACTTTATCCTGGATATTCCGCTTGAACTTTCCGTTGAACTGGGAAAAACCAAAATGCTGATTAATGACCTTCTTCAATTGGGTCAAGGCTCGGTTATCGAACTCAATAAATTGGCTGGCGAGCCTCTTGAAATTTTCATTAACCGAAAACTTGTTGCCAGAGGAGAGGTCGTGGTTGTCAATGAAAAATTCGGTGTCCGGCTGACCGATATTATCAGTCCGCTCGAACGGGTAAGGAGTCTAGGTCAATGAATCCAATCGATACTTCCGCACCCACTGCTGTCATGCCTGATCTTTGGATCACCATGCTGAAAAGCGGTATTATGCTCTGTATCGTTCTTGCCGTTCTTTTCATCGTTCTTTACTGGATCAAGCGAATCCTCGAAGGAAAAAGCCGTTTTCGAGGTCAAGGAGTCATCAAACAGATTGCCGCTCATCATTTTGCGCCCAAGGAAAAAGTTGTATTGCTGGATGTTCTTGGTCAGAAAATTCTCATTGGAATCACTGCTCATTCCATCAATTGCCTGGCAACAATTGAACCGGAAGTCGATATCCATTTTTCTGAACCGAATGAAGCCAAGGGATTTTTCAAAGGACTTTTAAAAGCTTCTACAGAAAAAAATAACACAAAAAAGGAAAAGCATTCGGTGTAAGCAGAATATCCGGAGAATTGAATTTCATGAAAGAAAAGAAAAATACAATCATCAATTTGTTTCGATTCCGCATGCATCTCGTGAATCCGCTCAGAAACCGACCCGTTCGATTGATTCTCTTTCTATTGATTACCATTCTGCTCGTGAGTCCTGGTATTGGAAGCAGCGCCGGCCTTACGATACCCTCACTGAACCTGAGTGTGGAAAAAACAGATGACCCGGGAAAGGTTGCTGTTGTTCTTGAAATCGTTGCGTTGTTGACAATCCTTTCGCTAGCACCGGCCATCCTGGTTCTCATGACGTCATTTACAAGAATTGTGATCGTTTTTCACTTTCTCCGTCAGGCGATCGGTACCCAGCAAAGTCCTCCCAACCAGATTTTAATCGGTCTTTCCCTTTTCCTGACCTTTTTCATCATGACTCCTGTATGGCAAAATATTTATCAAAACGCCCTCCGTCCATACCTGGAGGAAAAAATGACCTATCAGGAAGCCTTCACCAAAGCACAAGCTCCCTTGCGGAAATTCATGCTGAAAAATACCCGTGAAAAAGACCTGGCGCTCTTTGTCAAAGCCTCCAAGGTAAAACGCCCTCAGACACCGGATGATCTCTCTTTGCTCACGCTGACACCGGCTTTTGTGATCAGTGAACTGAAAACCGCTTTTATTATCGGGTTTGTACTGTATATACCTTTTTTAATAATCGATATGGTTGTGGCTAGCGTTCTCCTGTCCATGGGTATGATGATGCTGCCTCCGATTATGATATCACTCCCGTTCAAACTGATGCTGTTTGTCCTTGTAGACGGATGGCACATGGTTGTCGGGTCCATGCTGAACAGTTTTGGAATGTTTATGATATGACTCCTGAATTTGTTGTCAATCTTGCAAAAGAAGCCATCATCCTTACCATTATCGTTTCTATGCCGATGCTCGGGCTGGGACTTATTGTCGGGATAGCGGTAAGTGTTTTCCAGGCTGTGACATCCATTCAGGAAATGACCCTCTCCTTTATTCCGAAAATTCTTGCTGTTTTTCTTGGTCTTCTCTTTTTTGCACCATGGATGCTGGAAAAGCTGACAACATTCACACAAAAGCTTATTGCTAATATTCCCATGTACATCCGGTAGCTTTCGAACAGGCTCTGTTTGAGCTGACAAAATTAACATGACTGAAATTATAGACATTTCGCCTGATCAGTTTAAAATCTTTCTGCTTGTACTGACACGGGTCAGTGTGATCCTGTTCCTGTTCCCGATTTTCGGAACCCAGGTACTTCCGGGACTTGTGAAAGCCGGTCTTTCACTTGTGATCTCATTGGGATTATATACTGTGGTAACCGTGGATCCTCAGTACTTTCCAGATTCCATTGTCGGTTTTACCATTTTTATGGTTTCCGAACTGATCATCGGAGCAATCCTGGGACTGAGCGTTCGCATGTTCTTATCATCTGTTCAGCTTGCAGGACAACTCATCAGCTTTCAAATGGGATTTGCCATGATCAATGTTATTGACCCGCAGACCGGAGGTCAGGTATCGATCCTTGACGAAATCGGATACTGGATGGTGCTTCTTGTTTTTCTACTTCTTGGCGGTCATCATATCATGATTTATGCTCTTGCTGAAAGTTTTCAACTTATTGATATGGGAACGATTTCCTTAAAAAAAGATCTGCTGCTGAAGTTCGTGACACTTTCGTCGGATATCTTTATCATTTCCTTGAAAATCGGAGCTCCCGCAATTGTTGCACTGCTTTTTGTCAGCACCGCCTTTGGTCTGAGTGCAAAATTTTCACCTCAGATGAATATCCTCATTGCTGCTTTTCCTATACAGATCGTTGTCGGTCTTATCTTTTTCGGAATTACACTCCAGATTATCGTCATTGTATCCCGGTCCTACCTTTTGCAGCTCCCACATCTATTTATCACCATTTTAACATTATTGGGTTCTAAGTAGCAGGATAAAAAATGGCAGAAGATAGTTTTCAGGAAAAAACCGAACAGGCCACCCCGCGAAAACTCCAAAAGAGCAGAGAAGAGGGGCAGGTCGTAAAAAGCGTTGAGATTCAGTCGGTTCTTGTTCTGCTTTCCGGATTACTTGCGCTGTACGGATTCGGCTTTTTCTATTACAAAGAATTCCTTTCCGTCATGCGGCACAGTTTTACATTTCACCATATACCGGAAATGAACCTCAGCCAGTGTGTAACATTGATCCACAAATTCGGATTTCAAACTCTTATTATTCTATCTCCGATTTTTACCGCCGTCTTTATCATGGCCCTCTTGAGTGGATTTGTCCAGGTCGGTTTTGTGGTCGCCCTGAAAGCAATTGAACCCAATTGGAGCAAACTGAGCATGATTAAAGGCTTCGAAAGATTGTTTTCATCAAGATCATTTTTCGAGGCCATCAAGTCCATTTTCAAGCTGACAATCATTGGACTGATTTCTTGGTATATTGTCAAAGGTGAAACATCCAAAATCAAAATGCTATACAGCACAAGTATTGATCATATCCTTTTATACACCCTTCGAGTCGCTTTCAAAATTTTTTTCTGGGTCATCATTGTAATGATCTTTCTGGCGATTCTCGATTATCTGTTTCAACGATGGCAATTCATGAAACAGATGAAAATGACCAAGCAGGAGATAAAAGAAGAATCCAAACAGAGTGAAGGGGATCCTCAGGTTAAATCACGGATCAAAACGCTCCAGTACCAGGCTGCAAGAAAAAGAATGATGCAGGAAGTCCCGAAATCCGATGTTGTTGTCACAAACCCGACTCATCTGGCAATCGCCATCAGATATGATGCCTCTAAAATGAATGTGCCAAAGGTTGTCGCAAAAGGTGCCGGCTTGATTGCAGAGAGAATAAAGACAGTTGCATATGAACACGATGTTCCTGTGGTTGAAAACAAAGAGTTGGCTCAAAATTTGTATAAGTTAATCGATATCGGGGATGAAATCCCGGCGCAATTCTTTCAGGCTGTCGCAGAACTGCTCGCATATGTTTATAAACTTAAAGGAAAAACCTCATGACACTTTTTATTCTGACCATGGACAATCTCCACAGCATGGAATGATACGTCATTCTTTTAACATGGATGTCAAAATATGGTCGACCCAGGCCGGAATTTTTTTTCAAATAGACCTTGATCTGTATTGCGCTGAAAGCAGGAGTATTGGATGAAAAACGAAATCATCAAAACACTGAAGGACCTCGTAAAAGACTCATCAGACATGGCAATGGTGGCTGCCGTGATTGGTATCCTCTGCGCAATGCTGTTACCACTCCATCCGGTAATACTGGATCTTTTATTGGCGCTGAACATAACCATCGCGATCATTATCCTCATCACAACCATGTATACGATTTCACCATTGGAATTTTCAATTTTTCCATCTGTCCTGCTGGTGATCACCCTGTTCCGCCTTGCACTGAATGTTGCCTCAACCCGTCTGATTCTTCTGCATGGCAGTGAAGGAGAACTGGCGGCAGGAGCCATTATCAAATCCTTTGGCAGTTTTGTTGTCGGAGGCAATTATGTCATCGGAATGATCATCTTTGTCATTCTGGTCTTGATTAATTTTATTGTTATCACCAAAGGTTCCGGCCGGATCGCTGAAGTTGCCGCCCGGTTTACCCTGGATGGAATGCCCGGCAAACAAATGGCCATTGACGCGGATTTAAATGCCGGCATTATTGATGAAAACGAAGCCCGTGAACGGAGAAAAATGATTGCAAAAGAGTCGGAATTCCACGGTGCAATGGATGGTGCTAGCAAGTTTGTGCGCGGGGATGCCATTGCCGGAATCATTATCACTGCAATCAATATTATCGGCGGATTTATAATTGGTGTGTTTCAACAAGACATGAGCATGATTGATGCAGCAAAAAACTACACCCTGCTTACGGTTGGTGATGGTCTTGTTACCCAGATCCCGGCGCTCATTATCTCCACCTCTGCCGGTCTCCTCGTATCCCGGGCAGCATCAGAAGATCGAATGGGAAAAGAATTTTTAAAACATATTTTTTCCACCCCAAATCCAATATACATTGGAGCGATTATCGTCTTCATGCTCGGAATGGTTCCCGGATTACCGGCCTTTCCCTTTATGACTCTCTCAATGATCCTCATTGGAACGGTTTACTATTATCACAATGTATCAGGGAAAAAGAAGAAAGAAGCGCTGCCTGAAGAGGCTGGAAAAGAAAAAACCACACCTACTGGACCCGAAGAGGTTGAACACTTATTAACCCTTGATGCAATGGAACTGGAGGTTGGTTATGGATTGATACCTCTGGTTGACAGTGAACAGACCGGTGATCTTTTGGGTAGAATTCGAGCCATTCGAAGACAGTTTGCAACCGAGATTGGAATCATCATTCCGCCGATTCATATCCGTGATAACCTCAAATTAAAGCCTTCTGAATATCGCCTGCTGATTAAAGGTGTCCAGATGGCAGGTGCTGAACTTATGGTAAATCATCTCCTGGCCATGGACCCCGGTAATGTTACCCGGAAGATAGAAGGAATTCCCACAACAGAACCTGCATTCAACCTTCCTGCATTATGGATTCCGCCGGAAAGGGAGGAGGATGCCAAATTTAATGGATATACCGTTGTTGACAACTCTACGGTTATTGCTACCCATCTTACGGAAGTAATCCGGAATAATGCATCAGAACTTCTGGGAAGGCAGGAAGTTCAACATCTTCTTGATAACCTGGCCAAAACGTATCCAAAAGCGGTTGAGGAGCTGGTTCCGGCTCAACTTCCCCTTGGCATTCTTCAAAAAGTATTACAGAACCTTTTACGAGAAAGAGTATCCGTCCGGGACTTGTTAACGATTGTCGAAGTGCTGGCGGATTATGCTCCAAAGAGCAAGGATCCGGATCTGCTGACAGAATATGTAAGGCAAAAATTGGCCAGATCCATGCTGAGCCCCTATGTTCAGGATGAAGGTGTGCTTCCTGTTATCACTGTTGATCAGGAAGTGGAAAATGTCCTTTCTAAGTCCATACAGCATACGGAACATGGATCATACCTTGCTGCAGAACCCAAAATCGTGGATTCAATTGTAAGTTCCATTAAAGAGGAGATCGAAAAAATTATGGCGATCAGCATTCAGCCGATCATTCTCTGTTCTCCTGTATTGAGGCGTCACCTGAGAAAACTTGTAGAACAATTTGCGCCATCTGTATTTGTTTTTTCGCATGCTGAAATTCAGCAGAACATTCATGTTAAATCAACCGGTAAGGTAATGTTACGACATGGTCGTTAGAAAATATCAAACAAAAAGTATCCAGGAAGGGGTCAGTAAAATCAAAAAAGAACTGGGCCCGGATGCGATGATATTGTCTACAAAATGTATTCGAAAAAACACCGTTGATCCTTACGGAAATGATCGATTTGAAATTACCGCGATTCCAGGTCAGTCTGCGGAGGAAAGTTATCCAAAAAATACAAAAACCATCCGTGAGGAAATTGCAAGCATAAAAGAAGTGCTGTTTCTGCTTGCTCAGCCAAATGGTCTCCCTGAAGCATTTCAAATCTGCCCGGACAGTTTCAAGATATATTCCAGCCTAATCCGATCCGGAATCTCTGAGAAACGGGTCAACCATTTTTTCCACAAAGTGTTCCAAAATCCGGCCAATCAAAATCCGGAGAATGTTGAAATTGCCAAACAGATTTACAAATCTGTTTTTGATTCCATTACAGTATCCAACCCATTTCAAACAAATGATGATCCAAAACCTTCCGGAACGCCAAAATTTGCCGTTCTTATCGGTCCGACCGGTGTTGGTAAAACCACTACCATTGCCAAACTCGCTGCCGATCTTTGTTTACAACAAAGAAAAAAGGTTGGACTCATTTCTGTTGATAATTATCGGATTGGTGCGGTTGAACAACTGAAAACTTACGCATCCATCATCGGGATTCCCTGTCTGACTGCATTTTCCAGAGAAGATATAACGGCTGCAATTCACAAACTCAAAACCAGGGATTTTGTTCTGGTGGATACAGCAGGGCATAGCCATCTGGATAAGGAAAGAATGGCCGAACTTGTCTCTCTTCTTGGTGAAAAATTTTCAGGCTCCTGCCATCTGGTTTTAAGTGCAACAACCAAACAACCGGATATGAAAGATGCTGTTAAATACTTTTCCAGCTTGAACCCGCAAACATACATATTTACAAAAATCGATGAAACCAGACAGCGGGGTGGAATCCTTGACCAGGTTCTTGATTATGCGCTTCCGATCTCCTTTGTGACAACCGGCCAGAAAGTACCGGAAGACATTATCGTTGCAACAAAAAGAAATATTTCCAGGCTGATATTAAACCGCAGCCGGTATTTATCTTAGAATAAAGAAATAGGGAGATAAAAATTGGATCAGGCAAACCGTTTACGTGAAATCATAAAAACCGAAATTCACCAGCAAGAAAAAAAAGCAAGTTTAAAACCACATCCGCTATCCCAAGGGCTCACCTTTCCAAGGGTTATCGCTGTGACCAGCGGGAAGGGAGGGGTAGGAAAAACCAATATCGTTGGCAACCTTGCCATTGCCTTTGCCCGATTAGGCAAAAAAGTTATTGTGCTGGATGCAGATCTCGGGCTTGCCAATATTGACATATTATTCAGGATTCATCCCCGTTACCATATGGGACACGTGATCAACGGTGAAAAAGAACTATCCGAAGTCATGGCAGACGGACCTGAGGGAATCCGAATCATTCCGGCTGGATCGGGCTTGACAGACTTTACTCATCTTACCGAAGGACAGAAACTGAACATCCTGAGCGAATTTGAATCGCTGGACGAATTGGTTGATATCTTTCTCATCGACACAGGGGCCGGGATCTCTTCCAACGTAATCTATTTTAATTTAGCTGCTGATGAATGTATTATTGTGGCAACCGACGAACCAACCTCTATTACGGATGCCTATGCAATGATTAAAGTATTGGCTACCCAACATGGAATGAATTATTTCAAAATATTGATCAACATGGTCAAGAATGAAATGCAGGCCAAGATGGTTTATCATACGCTCAGCAAATCTGTCGAACGTTTCATCAATGATGTGGTTCTTGAGTATATCGGCTTCCTGCCGACAGATCACCTGCTGAAACAGGCACTGATGAACCGCAGTACCGTTATTGAAATGTACCCGTCTGCTCCATCCAGCACCTGTTTCCAAAATCTTGCCGATGACCTTCTGAAATCTCCGGCCAGATTAAGTGCGGAAGGAAATATAAAATTCTTTTTAAAACGTTTTATTGATTACAAAACAGCATCTGGAATGGCCCTCTGATCCAATAATAAATTGAACAATGATCGAACACTATTCAAAAATAGTCTCTACAGACAAAAATCAAAGGCTTACCCCTAAAGAACGGGAAGAACTGATTATCAGACATGCGCCTTTGGTGAAACGTATTGCTGCCAAAATGGCCGCGAGGCTGCCGTCTTCGGTTGTTTTTGATGAACTGATCAGCGCCGGGTGTCTTGGATTAATCGATGCGATTGATAAATTTGACCCTGAACGGGATGTCAGCCTGGAAACCTATGCTGAATTCCGGATCAGGGGTTCAATACTGGATGAACTCAGAAGTCTGGACTGGTATTCCAGATCCATGAGAAAAAAAATTCGGGATATTGAAAAAGCAGTCACTTCTGTTGAAACCCGTGAAGGCCATCTGGCAGAAGATTGGGAAATCGCCCAAGAACTCGGGATTGATCTGGAATCATATTTTAAACAGCTTTCCAATATTCATGGCGCTGCGCTGCTCAGCATGGATGAGTTTATTAAAAATAAAAACAATCAATCCTCTACCCAGAATACATTTCAAGAAAAAATCAAAAGCAAGGATGATCCATCCCGAAGACTATTCCGGGAAGAGTTAAAACTGGAAGTGGCGAAAGCAATCCAGACCCTTTCGGAAAAAGAACAGCTCGTGATATCTTTGTATTATCAGGATGAATTGACACTGAACGAAATCGGTACGATACTGAAATTGACCGAATCAAGGATCTGCCAAATCCACACAAGCGCCTTGATCAAGTTAAAAAACAGGCTTCGACTGTATTATCAGGAGTAACTCGTATTGATTGTTCCACGTCATAACAAATAGTTGTCAGAGCGATAACGATGGCTGAAACCAAAAATCAACAAGTTGAGTCAGACTCTATCTCAGAGAATGATATTGACCAATTACTCCAATCGTATAGCAGCCAAGAAACAGAAGGAAAGGAGGAAATCGACAGCTTACTGAGAAATATTTCCCGTGAAGAGAGCGCCATTAATCAGGATGATGCGGAAGAGAATAACAATCTGATCGATGAAATATCTCCAAGTGATATCCGTAATCTTTTAAATATATCTCTTGACGATATTTCCGTGGATGATCTGGAAGCGGAATTGCTTCAAGCCCAAAACCCGCGTGATTCTGATGATTCTCTTTTTGAAGATCAAAAATCCAATACCCATCTTTTTGAAAAAAATTCACAGATTTTTGCCGTAGAAAAGGATCAAGATGAAGCAAAACCTGAACCTGCAAACGAATCCAATGACACTGGTATAATTTCCCAGGACGATATTGAAAAACTCCTGACCGGTGAAATATCTGTCGATTCAAAATCAACAGAAATCAAATCAAAACCTGAAACCGAATCCAATGACTCAGGCGTAATTTCCCAGGACGATATTGAAAAACTCCTGACCGGTGAAATATCTGTCGATTCAAAATCAACAGAAATCAAATCAAAACCTGAAACCGAATCCAATGACTCAGGCGTAATTTCCCAGGACGATATTGAAAAACTCCTGGCCGGTGAAATCGGCGCTGATGATTCAATTCCCATTGAAAATAAAATTCAAGGCTCTGATGAACAGCCTCAAGAAGAGGAGCGATCTCTTTTCATTTCTCAGAATGAACTGAACCTGCTTTTGGAGGAATATGACAATAAAACTTCGAATACAAATGCGAAAACAGAAAAAGAAATCATGGCTTCATTGCCTGAAGAATCAGGGATAGAGGATCCAAATAATTTTGTTTCACAGAGTGACCTTGATATGCTTTTAGCTGAAGATTCCGATAAGAAGAATGAGGATATTGCAGATCCTGACGAAGGACTCATTTCCCAGGAAGACATTGATAAGCTGTTACAAGGCAAGGATGACAATCCGGAAGAAGTGGAAGATGACACATCCAGCCTGATTTCACAACAAGACATCGATACCCTGTTAAAAGGAGCCGCTGAAAATGATTCTTCAGATGAACTGGCTGAAACAGGGCCGGTAGATAAAGACGATAATGAATCCGGACTTGTCTCTCAGGAAGATATTGATTCGCTTTTGCGGGATGCAACCGATCAGGACGATGAAGAAAATCATACCGAACCCCAGATTGAGCTTGACCGGGTTGTCTTAGAGGAAGCCGATGATTCAAAAATTATTCCGGATGAACCTCCCCCACCGGAAGTCAAAACAACTGAAAGAAAAAAATGGTATCGATCCAGACTTGTTATCGCCTGTTCTGCCGGGGCAATCGTTTTGCTGATTTCTTCTGTTGCACTCTATTTCTTTTTATCCAGCGATCATGCAGGAACAGGGAAGCCGGAAATCGCATCCATTGAGTCTGAATCAAAAAAAACAGATCCGGCTGTGGAAGAAGCCATCCCGTCCGGTCTATCGATTGATTTTAATGGATTTGTTGTTCTTGATCCGCGCAACAGAGGTGATATTGCTTACCTTAAGGCAGATATCCAGATTAACTGTAACAGCAATGCTACCGTAAATACAATTGCCTCTCGAAAACCATTTTTCCGATTCTTGATCTATGACATTTTTCAAAAAAACCTGGAAAAACTGGAGTTGCCTGAAAAAGAAAAAAATCCTCCTTCTGAAAAGAAAAAGGAGGATTCATCCCAATCGGAAAATCACAATGTCCCTTTGCTTGATAAAACAAAATTACAAATTGCGATTCGGCAGTCTTTGGAAAATGCATTATCGGAAAAAGGCATAAAGGAGATTATTCTGAAAAATATCGATCTGTTTTAATTTACCATTTCACAGGCCTTTTATGACCACTATATCAAATGTCAATATTGTTGTTCAGCAAGGCGATATGGCCAGAGATGCTTCTCAGCAAGCCAGGCCCCAATCCATGGACACCAGCCAATTGACGCCCGCCGAGCAGCAGGAAAAAGACCGGACCGCACGCTCCTCTGTTCCTGGATCAGAGGAATCGGGTGCCATTGTTCCGGATAAAGAGCAGCGTGAAAAAGAAAAAAAGAAAAAAAGGGAATCCTTAAACAAGGAAAAAAAAGTGACTGAAAAAGTAACGAAAAAAGATCCGGATTCTCCTGGCAGACTGCTGGATACAATCGCATAGCTTTTTAACAACCTGTTTTTAAGAAAGTCATTCAATGGTTTTTGAAGATATGAAAATTGAACTATGGGTTATCTTCCAGATTGCTGTTGATTTTATCCTGGTTGTTCTGATTTTCTGGCTACTGAAAAATATGAAAATCCGTTTGCAACAGGACATATCCAAGGATACCTCTGAAAAAGTGATGGGGATGATCGAGCCTCTTCTTACACAAGCGAATTATATTGCAACCACTTTCGGAAAACAGCTCAGGAAAAAAAATCATCTCATCAACAAGTTGAATGAAAAACTGGATTCCCGAATCATCAGCCTCAATCTACTGCTGAACCGGACAGAATCTCTGATTGGAAAAGGAAATGCAGATTCCGAATCCCAATCCATCCATGTATATGATCAACAGGAGTCCATTATCCAGCTATATATTGCCGGAAAAAGTCCATCCGAAATTGCAAAAACCTTATCCCTTCCCAAGGGAGAAGTGGATCTGGTTCTTGACCTGAAAAAAAAACTGCTCAACATTCAATAACCATGTTATGTTTTAAAAAACTGATACTTTTATGGTTTCTGACATATCCAAAATTTTTCTTTCCTCTTCAAAGCTTTCCATTGTAAAAGATAACCAGTCTCTCCATACCCTTCCTCCTCTTCAAAAAGGCCAGCTCATTCATGCAAAGGTTGTCAAAACACTTTCCGGTCGCCAATCACAACTTGTCATACTTGGGAAGACCCTCCTTGCACAAACCCATACCCCATTGAAAACCGGAGAAACAATTCTTCTGCGGGTTGTTCAATCCGCCCCTACACCCGTTTTTAAAATCGAACAATCAGAGTCTCCTCCGATAAAAGTACTCTATGACGCTGTGAAGTCTCTGGGTCGAACCGGCCCTTTCAAGCATATTGAAAGCCTTATCAGGCAAAACATGGCTTCCGACACTTCTGGAAGTTCTGCAACATCTTCTAAAGCAATCAGCCATTTTGTCCGTCTGATACAAAACACGGCTTTACAATCCGAACAAACCGACCCGGGCCTGTTAAATCGTTTTATTGAAAACAGTGGACTGAAATGGGAAAACAAACTGCGTTCCTTTTTTTCCAATCCTGAATCGGTCTTGTTTGAAAAAGCGCAGGATCTTATCAACCATGATATGAAAGCCCTGGCTTTGATTCCCGACCCGGAACACATCACACATCAATCCCTGCATTCTTTTTCCCAAGATATTGAAAACCTTCAGTTGCTTAACCAGAATTTATTTGAAGAGTCCGGCCGGCTTATATTTCATCTGCCGATATTGTTTGACGGAACCCTCACGTTTGGGCAGATTTTCATTGATCTGAATCATGCACAAGACTCTAAACCCCATGATGAACGAACGCTTCGCGTATCTTTTTTACTGGAAATGACCCGACTGGGTGAATTTCTTGCTGATTTCTCGATCTTGAACAAACAAATCAATGGATCATTTGGTGTGGCAACTCATGAAATTCAAATGATGATCCAAGAAAACCTTCCTGAACTGGAAACAAAATTAAAATCTCACGGATTTATTGTTTATCCGATAGCCTGTCGCCTTCTCACCCCGGAAACCATAGCCGGAACCTCTTTGATCGAAAAATCCATAACCAGCTCTGAACAAGGCATGGTGAATATCCTGATATGAAAAAAAAACTAAAAAAAGCCGTTGCCCTTAAATATGATCCTCTGAAGAGCAAGGCACCCAAGGTGACCGCAAAAGGAAAAGGCGTTGTTGCCGATAAAATCATTCAATTGGCAAAAGAACACGGGATACCGGTTAAAGATGATCCGGATCTGGTTGAGGTGTTATCCGGTCTGGAACTGGAAGCTGAAATACCGCCAAGCATTTATATCGTCGTTGCAGAGCTTCTTGCTTTCGCCTATTCCATGAATGGGAAAAAACGACCGGCGTAGGTATTTTTTTCCTTCCTGCTTTCCCGCATCAGACGATTCCTATCCAACCTTTTTTCAAGGCCAATTCAAGCAAATACAGGCCAAATCATAACGGACAGACAAGTATCTCTGCGAATGCAGTTAGGACAATCAACTGGCATTCATATTGCACCACCATACGGAAAAGGAGAATCCAATGATATTACAAATGACCCGAGCCGTACAAGGCGGCCTTCGACAGGAAAGAAAACTGGATATCATTGCCAATCACCTGGCCAATTCGGACACCAATGGATTTAAAGGCGATATACTGGCTTTTGATGACATGTTTAAAGCAAACCTTGTGACCGATCACAGTCAAGGGGATTTGAAAGTCACCGACAACAAACTGGATCTGGCCATCAACGGCAACGGCTTCTTTAAAGTTCAAACCCAGCTGGGAATACAATACACCCGGGACGGTAACCTAACCGTGGATCAAAATGGAACCCTGGTCACCCAAAACGGAGATCCGGTTCTTGGGAATAATGCTCCCATTGTTATTCAGGGAACGGAAATCCACATCTCCCAGGCAGGAGAAGTGATTGTGGATGGAGATGCAATCGGAAACCTGGACGTCGTAACCTTCGAAGACCTGACACGCCTCAAAAAAACCGATAAGTCCATGTTTCGCTATGAAGGAGATGCCGGAGCAGATGAACAGATTCCGCAAAATGTTTCTGTAGAACAGGGCTCTCTTGAAAAACCCAATATTTCCACTACGATTGAAATGGTGGAAATGATTCAGACACACAGAATGTATGAGGCATATCAGAAAATGATCATGACTTTTGATGAAATCGATTCAAAAGCCATTCTTGAACTGGGAAGACCGTAAAAAAATCAATCCCATCTTACATGAAAACGGAGGATGAAAATGATTCGATCTCTTTGGACAGCCGCATCTGGAATGAATGCCCAGCAAATGACCGTGGATGTGATCTCCAACAACCTTGCCAACGCCAACACAACCGGTTTTAAAAAAAGCCGTGCCAACTTTCAGGACCTGATGTACCAGACCCAATTGATTGCCGGCGCTTCAACTCCCGGGGGAGGGCAGATTCCGTCAGGTATCCAGGTCGGAATGGGAACCAAACCATCCAGTGTACAAAAAATTTTTACCCAGGGTGACTATGTTCAAACCGGAAATGATCTGGATATGGCGATTGAAGGACGCGGATTTTTCAGGGTTATCAATGGAGATGAAGAACTGTACACACGGGCTGGCAACTTTACTCTTGATAGCGAAGGTTTTCTGACAACCCCAGCCGGAGGACGGCTGCAACCGGAAATCGGTCTCCCCGCGGAAACCGTACTTGTATCCGTGCAATCAAACGGTCAACTCACTGCCTATGGTGCGGGTGATACTGTGCTTCTTACAGAACAGATCAACCTCTACACCTTTGTCAATCCATCCGGTCTTTTTGCCGTCGGTCAAAACCTGCTGCGGCCGACAGAAGGTTCCGGAGATCCCATTGAAGGAATTCCCGGTAGCGACGGTGTGGGAACCATTTCCAACACCTTTCTGGAAATGTCCAATGTCAGTGTTGTTGAAGAAATGGTGGCCATGATCGTCGGCCAGAGGGCATATGAGGCAAATTCTAAAACAGTCCAGACCGCGGACAGTATGCTCGGAATTGCCAACAGTGTGAAACGATAATGCCGTGGAACATAAATATGAGATTCTTGAATCATCCACAAATTGACCGATTATCCATCTGGTTAGCCGGTTTTTTCGCACGGATCTGTCTCGGGCTCTTTTGTATCGGTGCAGCCAGAAGCTGGGCTTTGCCTGAGTTGCAAAGCAACAACGAACAACCGGCCATCATCATTAAACTGCAACCATCCGCGGAGATCATTGGTTCGGAAATTTTTTTACGCGACATCGCTGTTGTTCTGGCACCCCAAGCCAATTCTGAAAAATTCCTCTCTTTGAGAATTGAAAAAGCCCCCGGCCCTGGAATGAAGCAACTGCTGTCCAGGGCAAAAATTTCCGCAGCCCTCTCTTCCCTGAACAACATCCAAACCGAGACAATTCTCAAAGGACCTGAATTTATTCAAATCTATCGTGCCTGTCAAACCCTTCAAGAAGAATATATTCGACTGGTTCTGCATAACTATCTTGATGAGCAACTCAAAAACTCCGAATTCAAAATTGGAGCGATTAAGTTTCATGGGAAAAACCGGTTTCCGGCAGGCTATCTTACAGCCGCTGTCACCCGTCATACCTCTGACAAGCTTCTTGGAAATGTAAAATTTATATTATCCATACAGATTGATAATGAACCCAATGATCCTGTTTCCGTTTCCGCTTGGATCAACCGGTATGAGGAGGTTGTTTTTACAAAACATGAATTATCAAGGGGTACTCTGGTCGCGGGACAGGATCTTTGTATGCGGAAACTGAATATATCCAAGGCCCCGGAAAATGTCTGCATGCACGTTGACGATGCCATTGGAAAAAGAATCAAACAGAATATGCGAGCCGAGACCTTTCTCCGCAGCAGCATGCTGGAAACCCCTCCAATGATCTACAAAGGAGACCGGGTAAAAATTATTGCCGGAAATGGATTGCTCCTTGTTTCAGCAAAAGGTCTGGCCCAGACCGATGGTCATATGAACCAGCCGATCAAGGTACAAAACATTAATTCAAAACGGAATATTATCGGAAGAGTCGTGGATCACTCGACCGTGGAGGTTGCTTTTTAGCTCCCATGAAAACCCTTGAAACATTGAATGCGGAGTCTGGAAAAAAATGAATAATACAAAAGATTTGATCATGAGATGGATGCTGATGTTTTTTCTTCTGATCCTATCCGGCTGTTCAACCCTGATGGGGGACGATGGCCCACGGGTTATTCACTCAGAGGGCCAGGACAGACTCAATCAGTTCTATGCCTCCATACCGCCATCCGAAGGATCTTTATGGACCGATTCGGGAGAAATGCTGTTCATGGACAACCGGGCCAGGCGAGTTGGGGATACGGTCATTGTTGATATTGTCGAAAACGCTTCCTCAAAAATGGATGCCAACACCTCCACGAAAGGCGAATCCACCTTGAATTATGATGTGGACGGCATGACCGGGGCAGCCAATATCAATAAAAATCTGGGAGCCAGCCAGTTATTCAAAGTCGGCGCCGCCTCGGAATGGAAAGGCGCCGGTAAAAGTGACCGAAGCGGCCAGCTCACGGCGTCGGTCGGCTCGATCGTTACCCAGGTTCTCCCCAATGGAAACATAGTCGTCAATGGACAACGGGAGATGACTGTGGACAATGAAACCCAGACGATAAAGGTATCCGGAATCATCCGGCCGGAAGATATCACCCAGGACAACCGGGTAACATCCACTTTTCTGGCGGAAGCCAAAATTGAATATATTGGAAACGGAGTGCTTGCGGATAAACAATCCCCTGGCTGGGGAGTCCGTATCCTGGATAAAATCTGGCCGTTTTAACCCAAGATTCAGTAAAGGGGGATGGAATGCAAAAAAGAACAACCGGAAAGCCAATCGGGAAATACATATGTCCTGTCATCGCGTTTTTCGTTTTTTTGGGTAGTTTTTCAAGTGCATACGCTGTCCGGATCAAGGAGCTTATCGCCATCAAGGGGATACGGGAAAACCAGTTGATCGGCTATGGCCTGGTTGTGGGTTTAAACGGAACAGGTGATAAATCCGGATCTGAATTCACGGTTCAGTCTCTTGCCAATATGATGGAACGGATGGGAATTCATGTAACCAAAAATCAACTGAAAGTTAAAAACGTCGCTGCTGTCATGGTTACGGCAAAACTCCCTCCTTTTGCACGGGTCGGGAACCGGATTGATATCATGGTTTCCTCGGTAGGAGATGCAAAAAGCCTTGCCGGTGGTACTTTGCTGCTTACGCCTCTTAGCGGAGTGGATAGCAAGGTATATGCTCTGGCCCAGGGAGCGCTGGCTCTGGGTGGAGCCGGAGCCGATGGGGCCACCAAAAATCACCTGTTGGCAGCCAGAATTGCCGGAGGTGCCAGTATTGAAAAAGAAGTCCCCATGCAGTTGAACGGGAAAAAGGAATTGATTTTTACCCTGTTTAACCCGGATTTTACAACCGCACTTCGAATCACCGAAACCATCAACCAGACCCTTGAAAAAAAATTGGCCCAGGCTCTGGATTCCGGAACCATATCCCTGACAGTCCCGAAAGAGATGGGAAAAGATGTCGCATCCTATGTCGGTAAGATTGAAAACCTTGAGGTTGTGCCGGATACGGTCGCTACAATTGTGGTGAATGAAAAAACCGGAACCATCGTGATCGGAGAAAATGTCAGAATCTCCACCGTTGCCGTATCTCACGGAAATTTGAGTATCACCATAAAAGATCATGAAGAGGTTTCTCAGCCGAACCCACTTGCTCAGGGTCAAACCGTCACCTTAAAAGAAACCAGTATTGAAATTAAGGAAGATGATAGCAAGGTTATTCTTGTTCCGGAAGCATCCACCATCGGAGAGCTTGTCAGGGCATTGAATGCAATCGGGGTTACGCCGCGCGATCTGATCAGTATCTTTCAGAGTATAAAAGCTTCTGGAGCGCTCCAGGCCAATCTGGTGATCATATAAACAGGAGAAAGATCATTCATGGAAATTCAATCACACAAAAACAATACATCCGTAACCAAAACAGACAATCCTTCGGAAAACACCAAATTGAAACAGGCTTGTGCGGATTTTGAAGCGATCCTTCTGGATTCCATGTTTCAGTCCATGAGGAAAACCCTTTCCGGGGATGATATTTTTGGAAAAAGTCTGGGCCGGGATATCTATGAATCCATGTATTACACTCAAATCTCAAAAGAACTTGCCACAGAAGGCAATGGTCTTGGTTTGGAACAAATTCTGTATCAGCAGTTGAGCAGCCGCATGGGAAAGAAACCGGATCATGGCTCTATCCCCGGATTAAGTCGAAACGATCCACTTCAGAAATACGGAAAAACCTCCGATAAAGGTATAGGTGCATTAAAAAAGGAGATTCGCAATGGAGACTTCAATCAATGATATTGAAACCTTATTTTATCAAAAAATAGAAACCTATGAACAACTGGTTGATCTTTTTACCCAGGAAAGAAAGAGCCTGGAAAGTGCAGATATTGAAGCCATGTGGAGATATTCCGACCAGAAGCAAAAAATTTCAAACCGAATTGTTGAAATCCGTATGTGCATCCTTACTATTCTGAACAAATTCGGTATTCTTCATGACATGAATGCAACCACGTTTCACACACCAAAAATAATCTCCCTGGTGCCTAAAAAACAAGGGCGAAACCTTCAGAAAATCTATGTCTCCCTGATTACGATAAAAAATAAAGTTCGGGCTCTGTCTGAAGAAAACAAAAAATTCGTGGAAGACTACCTGGGGATACTGGATGAACTTATTGGAATCATAACCAATGCTGGAAAACCCAAACCCGTGTATGACAGTATGCGCAACTGCAATGCCGGGAAAAAAACCAATCTGTTGCTGCACAAAGAGGTATAGCCATGTCAGGCTTGTCATCCGTACTCAATACGGCAAAGCTTGCATTGAACGCACAGCAGCTTGGCCTGGCTGTTGCCGGCCATAATATTGCCAATGTCAATACTACTGCTTACAGCCGTCAGAATATTGAATTTTCAGCTACCGATCCGGTGAAATTTGGTGGACAGCTTCTGGGCAGCGGTGTTCAAATTGAAACCATTCAGAGAATAAACAACAGATTCATTGAAGAGCGTCTCATTAATTTGAAATCAGACCTGGCTGCAAATGAAGAAAGCGCTGCCTATATTCAAATCCTGGAAAGCAATTTCAGTGAAAATTCCGAAACCAGTATCAGCCATATCATCTCTGAATTCTGGAACTCATGGCACGATTTGTCAAACAACCCTATTGGAGCTTCAGAGCGTAAACTGGTTTATGAAACCGGTGTACTGGCAGCGGATCGGATTAACACGTTACATGAAGATCTGACACAAATGGAAATCGATTTAAGCCGAGAAGTATCAAGCGCTCTTCCGGAAATAAACCGGTTATCCGCTGATCTTGCAGCGCTGAATTCCGATATTGTCGAAAGTGAAGCAGTCGATACGGCAAACGACTTGAGGGACCGGAGAAATTCCCTGGTAACCGATTTGTCCAAACTCATCGGGATCAAAACATTTGAACAACCCAATGGATCACTGGTTATTACAACCGGGACCGGGTATACACTCGTAAATGGTATTGATTCCTTTGATCTGACATCATCAGAGGGTGAAATACAATATGAGACTCCCTATGGAGGAACCATTGCCATCACCGATCAAATTACCGGAGGGTCCATCGGAGGCTGGCTTACGATACAAAAGGAAGTGATTCCGAAATTTCAAACAGAACTGGATGTCATGGCACACGAATTGATCTGGGCCGTCAACCTGCAGCACAGCCAGGGTGTCGGAGAGGAATATTTTGCAATGCCGGTTACCGGTACATATGCAACCGATGATAGCGGTCTTTTATCCACCCTGAGCTTTGGCAACAAGATTGATTATTCCAAAAACTTTGAGATGTGGATTAAGGACAGCAGCGCTTTGACACCCACTTACACCAATCTGGAGGTCGATATGGGAATATCGACAGCGTCGATCTCCAACTGGACAGGTGTAAATCCAGATCAAGACAGTGTTACCTATGACTTCACGGTTACCAGCAGCGGCACTGTAAATGCGGATGCAAACTTTGCCATTACTGACGGTCCTGGAATAGGTGTCATTCAAACAGGGACGAATGTAGGAACAGCGCTGAATGGGGCGATCGCAGCCCAGACCCTTACTATTTCCAATGCCAGCGGAAACCAGACAATCCAAATCGCTGACGGAGGTGATGCCGAGCGCTCCGCAGCCTCCATTGCCGAAGCTTTGACGAATCTTACCGGCATAAACGCAACTGCTGGAAAAAACACAGCAACCATCGATATCACCAATATCCTTCCTCCTGCTGCCACAAGTGCACATGAACACGATACTGTCCGTTTTACACTTTACACCGGAAACGATTCCGAGGTTGTTTCGTTCGAGGTTGGTGCGACTGCTGACACCACACGAAACAACTTTCTGAGTGCACTGAACACCTCAATACTGGCTTTAAACAGTGCGACCTCGGATCTTTCCATCGACTCCAGCCGGCTGATGTCCGATAATGTCATTATGTTTACCAGTGACAGCGGCGATAACATCGGAATTGAAAATTTTAACGTTCTGGATCTGCCTATTGCAACACTGGATAACTTTCAGAACCTTGGGGTGAATACGGTCATTGCCGCAAGCAATTTCACGAATCTATCCAATGGTGAAACCCTGACCTTTTCAATTACAACCGCGCAGGGCAGTGTAAACGTCAGCTATGTCATTACCGATGATACGAATCAGACAACCCTTGCCGCTGATTTACAGGCTGCGCTTGCCGGGGCAGGTCTTGGCGCAATCGGGGTAGCGAGTCTTCAGGTTGGCGCCACCGTTCAGATCACCGGAAATGCCTCTGCCGGGTTTGTCGACTTTCAAGCCATTTCCACAGGATCGGGAACAGACGAATCATTCGACATCACCCCGGCAGCAGGCACAAGCAGATATCCATCTCTGGGCGACAACACCCTCCTGTTTAATGGAACCGGTGATCGGTCACAATATGCAGGAAATAATGCTGTAAACATGACCATCAACGGTACAGACAACATCACGATCGATCTCAGGCGGGTGGATACCACCAGTCAAAGTGAAGTGGCTAAGGCTTTTTATCGGGGTCTGGATACTCATGTGACCAATGCGGTTGTTACAAATACGGGAACGGCAGTAACCATAAGGTCTCTTGCCGAATCTGCTTCTGACTTTGCTTTTACTGCCGGAACGGAAACATCCGGAGTGAATGGATCTTTTGATATCTCAGTACCCAATGCACTGCCGCTTGCCGCAGACACCTTTACACTTGATGGTGCGGATACAGCTACATTTACAAGTGTTACGGAAACCGATACCATTATTTTTGATGGAGCGGTATTAACCGAGAGTGGTGGTGTTGGAGTGGACAGCGCTGTAAAAACCGGATTGGTGACCATCAATCTGGAGGATGGCTACTCCATTCGATCCAGCGTAGCAGGTGCGGCCGGTGGATTGTTCAATATGGCAGCCGGAATTGATATAACCACTTCCGATGCGATTATAACTCTCGGAGGAGATGGAGGTTTTGAAAACTTCAATTCGGGCGATCTGATTGCCTTTCGTCTGGATGGAAATTATGTCAGTTTTCTTGTCGGAGCAACCTCGGATACGGATACGGAATTTGCCACCATTCTGGAAGGAGGGTTGATTGCAGCCGGATTGCCGGCCAGTATTTATTCCATCGTACGAACAGGATCAAGCGTAAGCATTTTAAAATCGGATGGTACTCCTATTGAAATCACGGAGTTCAATGATGATCGAAGCGGAGGCGGTTCCTTTGCCCATCTTGCTGTTTCTTCGGGTCAGGTCCTCAGCAGTGAGAATCGGTCTGCAACATCGAGCATGATCGGCCCCGGAGGCGTAATCACATGGCAAAAATTTGATTCTACCGGTTCCTACACCGGAAC
The DNA here is from genome assembly GCA_013824585.1 of Desulfobacterium sp. GTDB lineage: Bacteria > Desulfobacterota > Desulfobacteria > Desulfobacterales > SURF-7 > QZKS01. The sequence goes on from PNOB01000002.1 coordinate 27,894, forward strand.
CAATGGTACGATTGAAATTGGTGATGCAGGAACCTATCTGGTTGAAGGCGCCATAACTTTTGACATTGCAGCCGGAACACTTGTTGCTGGCAATACATTTTCATTGAACACCGATACAGATGGAACCCCTGAACCTTTGCAGCTCCGATTATCCGGACAGGCAAACAGCATCCTGGATACCTACAAATTCGAAGTCGTGGAAAATGGTGCCGGTCAAATCGGTTCAGACGATGTGGAAATACAATGGTCAAACAGTGTTACATACGGATCGTTTATACTTGAAGGAAGTACTCCGGCCTTTACACCGGTAATCGCTAAAGTTGACGGAATGACCATAAAATTTGACGCAGGTACCCTGTTTGATGGAGATACCTTTACCATTGCTACGGATAGAAACGGGGCTCCAACAGCGGAATTGCCCTTAAACTACCACTGGACAATCGATTCTTTTGCCGATCAGTTCAATCGTCAGGCCACGGGTATTGAAGCAACCGTAACCGAAACCCATAAACTCATATTTGCCCAGGAATCAGATGGATTTCAATTGGAGAATTTCAGGTACACGGGTTCCGATGGGTTCAGTCCGGAGAACCTTTCCGTAACCGTAAACAACTATGACGTTCTAAATGAGGGCTGGACAGGGATGGAAATCATACGGGATGACCAGACCTATTTTTCCTCCAACGGATGGGGATTATCAAATCTAAACAATCCGGGATATACGGTTTCTTTGGTCCCGATTGACGGATTTGACATGGATAATGGATTTTTTGTCAACCTGGATGGTGTTCGAGCCCTTACCGTAACCTTTGACCTGCCGATATCGGACAACGGTTCTTTCACATTCGATATTGCTGAGGCAGATGGGGAATACAGCTTTGCCTTTTCCGACAGCGATGCGGAGGATTCCGGGTTGATGGCTGCACTGGGTATCAACACCTTTTTTACAGGCGACGATGCCATGACCATCCAGGCAAATGATCTGGTTTCCAATGCCCGATATCTTGCAGCATCTGTAATTGATCCTGAAAACGGTACGATTCACATCGGTAATAATGAAAATGCGCTCGCCATTGCGGATCTTCAATATGCCTCTACCGATATGGTAAACTGGGAATTTCAACTTGGCGAAGACGCAACTTCTCAGGTTCTGACAACAACTATTGAAGATTTCTATCATGTCATGGTGGGTTCTCTGGGTTTAAAGACACAGAGCATTGAGCGATCACTCGCTTACAGCGAGACAATGGTCAGTAAAATAGGGGAACTTAGGGATGCCATTTCCGCTGTTTCCCTGGATGAAGAGATGATCAAAATGATTCAATTTCAACATGCCTATTCCGTTGCAGCAAAACTGTTTTCCATTACCGACGAGATGATGAACTCATTGATCAATTCTTATTAAGTAGACACTTCCAAAACGATTTGGGGTCGTCAAAAAGAAAGGTCATCAGCAATATGAGGGTACCCAATATTACACTATACAATACCATGAAGCTTCGATTGGGAGATCTGACGGAGCAACTGAAAATTATCAATGAAGTCGTCACGACCGGCAAACAGATCAACAGGCTTTCGGATGACCCCATTGGTCTTGCCCAGGTTCTTGATCTTAAATCTTCCCTAAGCAACATCGGTCAACTGGAAAAAAATATCGATGTAGGTAAAACCTGGCTTACAGGCGGAGAATCGGCACTTTCAAGCGTGAATGAACAGATCCTCTATGTGAAAAAAATGGGGCTGCAACTGGTCAATGCATCCGCCAACACCGCACAGAGAAAGGATGCTGTGGAAATTGTAGACGGCGTTCTGCGCCAATTGGTGACCCTTGCGAACACCAAGGTGAACGGAAGCTCTATATTCTCCGGTATTGAAACCGATATATCTCCGTTTTATTTTGACGATGAAGACAATCCCACAAAAGTTCTTTATCAGGGAAATGAAATTCCATTTGAAATCAAATCGGATTCCACTGCCAATCTCGCGGTCGGAAGAAATGGTGCGGCTGTTTTCTGGGAGGATTATCTGAATGTTAATGAAACCAACAACCGAATCGACTTTATTGAAAAAGACCGCTATGGCCAAAACAATTATAAAATCGGTATGGTTGACGCCGGAGGAACCCTGTCCGCCTCAGACATCAGTATTACAGTGAATCGACCTGATTCATTACAGTTTGCTACCCCATTTCCGGAAGGAACAAAGCCTTTGCAGTTTAGGTGGAATGGAAACGGAAGCTGGGACGTAATCAACAACACAGATTACGACCTGCCGGCAACCATCCCCGGGTCCAGCAGCAGTCTGGAACTGGATCTGAACGATGACGGAATTACGGATGTCACGGTCAGTCTGGCAACTCCGGCTTCGACGTCCGGAGATTATGTGGAGTTTGATATCGTACCTGATGAAAGAATACTCACAGCCATTATTCCGGATGGAAAGTACACCCCCGAAGGACTTGCGGATATTGCCGAAAGCGCCATGAGCCAGGCATCTTCTGAATACGGGTTTGATGTCACCTACAGAATAAATTATGATTCATCAACCAGACAATACACCATTCAGGAAGATGGCGCAGCTTCCGGATACTATGGGTTGGAGCTGTTATGGGAACCTCAAAACGCACAGGGTATTCCTAAAGTCAGAGGCATCAACAGCGGTAAGGGTATCGCCCTCGGAGATGTGAATATCACGGTATTGAACAGTGATGCCCTGCTTCATTCAACACCCTATCCTCCCGGAACCGAACCGCTAAGACTGACCTGGAATGGAAACAATGCCTGGTCGGTTTCCGGTGACCCGGGCTATTCACTTCCGGCCAGCTTATCCGGTACAGCAGACAGGATCGAATTTGACATGGCCGGTAATTCTGAAACCGATATCTCTATCCAACTGGCCAACCCTGCGCCAGCAGCGGGTGCTTACATTGAATTTGACATTATCGCAGATATCGGGAAAAACAGTATTGGTCCGGATATGGGGTTTACATCCATTCAGAGCTACTCGCCGATAACCAGTGATACGGCTTTCAATTCCATCAACAACATCACGATCGACCATACCAACAACCGGATCAATTTTCAGGAGGTGGATCTCTATCTTGGTGCAGGTTCCGAACTCAGAGCCACCATTCCGGACGGTGATTACTCCGACCCGGATGCCCTTGCCACTGCCATTGAAACCGCTATGGAAACGGAGTCTTCCGACTATGGATACAATTTCGATTATACTGTTTCCTATGACGCGGAAACCAGCCGATTTATTTTCAAGTCCGATGAATCCCGTCTGGAAGAACTCCGGCTCCTCTGGAACAGCGGTGTCAATTCAGACATCAGCGCTGCATCGATTCTTGGATTTGACAATACGGACGATATTTCCGGCAGCGTTGGCGGCAATCTGACTGCAAACGGCTGGAATACAGGAGATACCATCAGCATCACATTTGCCAGCGGAGAAGATACATCAACCTTTACCCGAACCATACTGGCCGGGGATACAACCACCAGCCTGCTGACCCTCATTGAAGCGCAGCTCACAACCGATCTCGGTACAAACGGCAGCTTTGCGGTAAATGGAAATAATATCAACTTTACGATGAACAACAGCAGTCTGAGCATTACCTCCATCACCGATGACAATGGATCAGGCTCCGGGAACAGCGCAACCGTAGCGGTGTCCGGAAACACCGGAACCACACTGCGGCCTTCCGGAACCACTTCTCTTACGGTTGGAGACACGGTACGATTTTTTGCTCCCCATGATGATATTATCACGTTTCCAATGAGTGATGTTTACCTGCGGCCCATCACAATCAACAATTCCAATAACACAATCGATTTTATGGAGGACACGGGTGCAGGAACCATTGGCCCTCTCGCGGCAATTATTCCATCCGGAAACTACACGGAATATGAACTCGCCGCAGCAATTGAAACCGCCATGGAAACAGTTTCCGCAGCCCTGGGCAATACCATCAACTATGATGTGTCCTACAATGGATCAAGATATACCATTCAGGAAGACACGGGAGCACCTGCATTGAATGAACTTTACCTGCTCTGGAATACCGGTCCGAATTCATCCACAAGTGCTGCAGGCACCCTGGGATATGACAACTCCGGCAATACAACCGGCAGTTTCGGCGGAGACCTGATGACCCTGAACTGGGATGCCGGGGATACCATTGGAATTTCATTCTCAACCACAGGCAGCTCATTGAACTACTCTCATCTGGTTGCTGCAGGAGATACGACAACATCCATTCTGACCGATCTCCGGGAACAATTGGCCAGCACATTTGGCTCAGAAGGCACCTTTACCCTGAACGGAAGCAACATAGAGTTCACCATGCAGAATGAAACCCTTCAAATAAGCGGGATGACGGATAACAACGGCTCCGGAAGCGGCAACAATGCCCAAATGGCCGTTTCCGGAAGCGGCGGAAGCACAATCATGCCCACACCAGGTGCAACCATAACCATTGGTGATACCGCCATCTTCTATGCACAGGATGATGATGTAACTCCGCTGACAACCTCCTTTTCCAGCGATAATGATGTTGTGCTCTTCACCATGGATAACACAAACAATACCATTGATTTCGAAGAATTCAATTCATCCGGCATCTCCATGGGTCAGCTTCATGCCACCATTGCAAACGGAAATTATACCAGCATTTCGTCCTTTGCTACGGCTGTGGAGACCGCCCTCGAAACCGCGTCTTCCGCATCCGGTCATGGAATTGATTACCGTGTGAGTTTTGACATCGTAGACAGGCGCTTTCTCTTTCAGGAAAATGGAACAGAGCTGAATGAGCTGTCCCTGCTGTGGAACAGCGGAGACAATGCAAGAACAAGCGCAGCTGCTGTTATGGGGTTTGATACAACTGCTGATGACCAGATGGTTTTTCCCGGAAGCGACAGCGAGGTTGTCCGGATCACCATCGATGAAACAAACAACCATATCGATTTCAAGGAGCTGATCGACGGCCATGAAGCAGAGGATGCCGAAGAGCTGAACGCAATCATTGAAAGCGGCGACTATACAAGCACCGCTGCCCTGGCTTCGGCCATTGAGACGGCTATGGAAAGCGAATCCGCGGCTTCCGGACACGGAATCGATTATGATGTGACCTATGATTCAGCCACGAAACGGTTTACAATCAAGGAAAGCAATGCTACCCTGGATGAACTTCAGATTCTCTGGAATTCCGGAACCAATACATCCATTAACGCGGCAGAAACCTTTGGTTTCACATCAGATGATGATATGGCAAGACCCATCAAAAGCGCACAGGAGGCTGAATGGGGAATTTTCAAAACCCTGATCGATCTGAAAAACTATTTACTTGCAGATGATGTGGATGGTATTACACGATCCATATCCCGTCTGGATACCGATTATGAGTATATAAAATCAACCATCACTGACACGGGAATCAAATTCAACCGGCTTACGATAAAAGAAAACATCATGGACGATATCGATCTCAGCCTTACGGAAAGACGGACCAATCTGGAAGAAGCCGATATTGTTGAGGCCATAATGAAACTGAAGTCCCAGCAGTTTGCTTATCAGGCAGCGCTTCAATCCACTGCCCAGATACTGCAGCTCAGTCTCATGGATTACCTGAAATAAAAAGAGATCCCGGTAAAACTATGCCATGGAGGGCAAATGCTTGTTTTGACAAGGAAGATCGGGGAGAGAATCAAAATCGGTGAGGAAATCACCATCCGCATTTTGGAAGTCAGTAAAGGAACCGTTCGAATCGGAATCGAAGCTCCCCAGGATGTGAAAATCTATCGTTATGAAATTTATGAAAAAATCCTGGAGGAAAACCTGAAAGCCTCCATGGGTGCATTTTCCGATATCGAAGAGGCAGCAAGTTTGTGGCGTCAAAAAGAAGATAAGGAGTAGACCCTTGAAATTCAATACCAGAAAGTTTGGTGAAATCGATATACCGGATGATAAAATCATTGCAATGCCTCTGGGTCTTCCCGGATTTCAGGGAAAAAATCGATTTGTGCTTCTGGAGAGGAAGGAAACAAGACCGTTCTGCTGGTACCAGAGTGTGGATGATCCGAACCTGGCCCTGGTGATCATGAATCCTTTTTTATTCAATGCAGACTATTCCGTGGATATCGAACCTGCACTCAAGGAGATGGCATGGAAGGGGGACGCTCTTGAAAAAATGGCGGTCTATGTTGTTTTAACCTTTCATGATGAAGGGCCATACAGGATTACGGCCAACCTGATCGGACCGATTATCATCAATACTCTAAAATGCGAGGCTGTCCAGTTGGTTATCCATGACTCTCCATACTCTCACCAGCACCCGGTTATGGAGCATCAAAAGGTGACCTCTCATCCTGAAAATGCCGTTGGACGGTAATCTGCTTTCCTGTTCCAGTCCAGCCAGCCTCTTTATACGGCTTTCAACAAATGGGACAGGATACCGGGAACCCTGGATGTAGATCCGTTCATTTTTGCCTGAACAAACGCAACCACCGCCATTACCCGGTTCCTTGGAATAAAATTGATCGGATTGACCTTCATGAGATGAAACATGGCCTCGGCAGTGGAGCAGAGGTCATTGCATTCCCCGCTGAGATACACATTTTTTCTCCCGAGCCTCTGGATCAGACGATCCGATACCTCTTCAATGGCGCAGTGCCCGGCAATCAGGACCTTGCCTTTTATGACGTCAATCTCTTTTGGATCAAACCCCTTTCCCAACACAAGCGTCCAGCCTGTTTTTCCCTGATGATCATTGTACAGCACCTGAAGCAATGTCATGGGGTTGTTCACACATCCTTCCCTGCAGGCCATTTCACTGCCTTTGATGATCGTCACATCATCCGGAAACGAATCATACAGATCGGTTGAATATGCCCCGGATTCCGGAATATCCCCGATCAGATCCATTCCATTGAGACTGGGAATGTCTCCTGTCAGATGAATATCACCAAGATCCTGAACCCCTCCGCCATAACCCCTCTCAATGGCCAGTTTCAGATGCGGCACATCTTTTTTTTCAAGACCGAACATTCTGGCTCCCACAAGGTCGGCAGCCACAACATTTCCGCTTGCGATCAGGACACGAAACGGCTTGACGCAGGCATCCGCCAGCGTAGTCGCAGGATAATGACCGTGAATCGTACCCTCTACACCCTCTATCAGCGTAACATCTGGTTTTACATAAGATAGAACATCTACCAGTTTATAATGAAGATTATGATTGTGATCGATTCCCCGGCTTTTATGGACTGGAAATCCCCACTGGCCTTTTATTCCCAATGTAACCCCGGACATGGAATGGGTTTTCAGTTTCGGCAGACTGACATACAGATTCTCCTCTCCTCTATCGATCAGCTTTTCAACCACCGTAACCGGCATTTCAACCTGTTTCAGATCGTATCCAACGCCTGTGAAGCCGGCAGCACCCTCTTTTCCCTGGAATGCAAAGCTTTTTGTCTTTTCTTCATCCAGATAGATGGGAATGGCGCCGGTTTCACGGCAGACCTTCCGATATCCATTCACCTCGAACACCACCCGGGTATAATTGGCCTGTGTGGAATTTTCCAGAAGAAACACACGATTGGCCCCTTGGTCAAACCAGTACTCAATTACCGCTCTGACCACCTCCGGCCGCGTATAGCAATAGGGTTTGGCATCAATACCATTGGGTTTGACATACACATCCTTGCTGGATTTGATCAGGGTTTTTCCACCCAGCTCATTAAAGATATCGGTTACCCGGTCTTTCACCTCCAGCGCCAGTTCTGGGTACAGCGGCATGAATTTCGTAAAGCTTTCCGACTGGTGAGGCGCTTGCAGCTTTCGAATGATAACAGTATTCATGGTTGGTTTGATTTCTCCTTTCCCCTTTTGAAGAAAAAAGTTTCTTCTGATTGTAGCGATCAGGCATCAACCCGTCAAGACCTGGGTAAAAAAAGACCTGGCCTTGTTTCAGGCCAGGTCTTTGAAAACAGAATCAAACGGGAAATGATTTCCAAAGGGTCCGGATGCGGATGTTTACTCTTCTTTTTTCATACACGGTGCAATTGCATACGCGCACTGCTCTCCCTCTGAGAAGTATCCGCCTGTGTTGCCGGAATAGCTGACTTTTTTCACAGCATTGTTTTGCAAGGTAAAGGTAACCTCGCAATACCGGCCGCCCTGACAAAAGAATCCCCCGGTACCGCCGCTTGTGTATGTGAGAAATTCAAGATCATCCACTTTTTCCGAACGTACTGGCACACCCGCACACGACAGCAAATCCGTTTTGGATACCCCGACCAGTTCAGATGTCCCTTTTTCCGCCATTTTCATCCGTTTATGCACCGCGCATCCAGTTGTACCAAAACACAAAACCAGACCTGCAATCAAACCTGCCATCCATCCAATTTTTCTCATGGTTCCTCCTTTTGGGATACACTATTTATTCCATTGCTCTCATTCTTTCGATAATGAATCTTACCCATTATTTTTATAGAAAGCATCTCTGAATCGTAACAAATTGTATCCAATTGTAACACTCTCCGGATATGGATTTTTGCCTTATCAAAACCTTTTTCAAATTATTATCTTCGAAAAACTTTTCTTAGCTGTTTTTCATAATAAATCAAGCCTTCATACAGACCTGAAGGCTTAATTTATCCAAACAATTCATTTTCAGAAGATCTGGTAATGGGACAATCACCCCATCTGTTTCAAACACCCAACCGGCGAGATCTTCAATCTTTCTATTTTATTTTTCCTGCTATTCCATGAGAAATTATAAATTTGACTCCTTAACAGTCTTTATTTCCCGGATAGTCGGAAGGGGAAAATGATAAAGGCATAATAAATCCAAAAGGATCTTGAATTGTTATTCCGTGGCCAATCAGATTCGAAATCAAGCTTAAACAAAGACATGGATTGTATGATATGTTCATATAGCCGCTCACATGTCGCAATGCATCAAGGTCCAAGCTGGTTAATGAATTGTTGTACGATATCTCCAGTCGATAAACACTCTCAATATTAAGATGGAGGCTGGTTAAACTGGAATTATTAGTTATATTAATAGAACTACCGATTGTCAGACTATCCATTGATATAGCAGTCAGATTGTTATTATTCGCAATTCCAACACTGCTTGCAGTAACAAGATTATTCAGTCCTGCCAAGGTCGTAAGGCTATTATTTTCAGTGATAGTCAACTCTGTACCGACAGAAGTTAAATTACCTATGGATGAGATGCTGGTAAGAGATTCATTGTTTGCGATTTTACACCACAATGTCGTCGATCTCAAATTTTCCAATCCATGAAGATTGATCAACAATGGATTGTTTTCAATTTGAAGCGAAGCAAGTGTTTCAATGTGGTTAAGGCCGTAAATACTATTCAAAGACTGATTGTCCTGTATCCTTAGTTGGAGTTGTGGAATTATCGTTGATAAATTGGCAAGTGCTGCAATATTGGTTAAATTAGGGTTGCCCAATACTGTCAAGTTAGGAGCCCCAGTCCAAGGATCATAATCCTTATAATTTATCGTTGTTAGCCCATTGAGACCGTTTAATGATATCAGTTCAATATTATTATAAATATGCAGCCCATATGCAATATCTGTCACGCTTTCCAATCCATGGAGATTTGTCAGGTTTGTATTCTGGACAGTTAGTGAACCATTCACAACTTTCAGGTTTAATGTTTCAGAAGAATCCGTTAATTGGGACAACTGATAATCTTGAATGGTTAGATCCCCATCGATCTCTGTGTATTCTGCCAAAGCATCTACATCCCCTGCATCATTGATTACATAATCACCTGGCCTGACAAGACCTTGCACCTCACCCGGTATCGGTGATGCAAGAAAATCAACGAGTACAGGATCACCGGTTTCATCTACGTTCTGTGGTGTGTATGTCCATCCGCCGATTGAAGGGGTAATTGTATATGTCATTGTATTGGAAGGAAGCTTATAAAAT
>PNOB01000003.1 GCA_013824585.1 Desulfobacterium sp.
ATGCGGTGTCGCGGTCATCAGCAGGAAGTGCCGGGTAAGGGTTGACAGGAGTTGTCCGAGCCGGTAGCGTTTGGTGTATTTTGCTTCATTGCCGAATACCGTAGCCGACATTTTGTGTGCCTCGTCACAGACAATCAGATCCCATCTGCAATCCGGGGCCTGTAGTTTCTGTTGCACATCTTCATTGCGAGAGAGTTTGTCCAGGCGGGCAATGATCAGGTTTGTTTCCAGAAACCAGTTGCCGGTGCGTGCAGCTTCGAGCTTATCGTTTGTGAGAATCTCAAACGGCAAGGAAAATCGGCGGTAGAGTTCATCCTGCCACTGTTCAGCAAGACTGCCTGGGCATACGATTAAGCAGCGCTGGAGATCACCACGGGCAATCAGTTCCTTGATAAACAGGCCGGCCATGATTGTTTTACCTGCACCAGGGTCGTCAGCCAGAAGGAAACGGAGCGGCTGCCGGGGGAGCATTTCCTCGTAGACTGCGGTGATCTGATGGGGCAGGGGATCAACCAGTGAGGTGTGGACTGCCAGCACCGGGTCGAACAGATGGGCAAGATGGATACGATGCGCTTCGGAAACCAGCCGGAACATGGACCCGTCACCATCAAAGCTCCATGGCTGTCCTTGTTCGACCAGATCCAGCCGCTGTTCATCACTGCGGTAGAGCAGTTCGTTGGCTACCCTGCCATTTGGTGCTTTATAAGTCAGCTCCAGCGCCTCGGAACCATACCACTGAATATTGACGACAGTGACCAGGCAGTCAGGCAGGAGCCCGCGTATGGACGCGTTTGGTTCAAGGTCTTCGAGTCGAATCATTTTTTGTCCTGTGATAACAATATTAAAATGGGGGTATGATCTTATTTTATTATGATTGGCAATTACTTCAAAAAAACGCAACAGATTTTTTCCGGCGTAATAAAAACTGTTGAGCATACAAATCTGGATGCCGGATATAAGTCCGGCAAGACCGAAAATTTTGGACAATCAAGTTATTCAAATACATCAATCATTGAGTATTCTAATTCCCGAATTCTGACAGCCCGAATCTGAAAAGTTTTCCCTTGACAAGGAACGAAGTATTCTTTACTATCCGGACTGAACGTTCATTCCGCATTAAAATGCGGGTAAAGATTTTAACGGATGAAATCGTTTTTGGGAGTAGTCGATTTGGACAAGCGTGAAGATATTTTGCAGGCTGCTCTGGAGTTGTTTGCAGAGAGGGGTTATCATGGTACGGCTGTGTCCCTGATCGCCGAGAAGGCCAAGGTGGGGAGTGGGACTATATACCGCTATTTCCAGGATAAGGAGCAGTTGGTCAACGAGCTCTATCGTTACTGGAAAACAGAGGTGGCCAAGGCTGTGAAAGAGGACTTGGCGGATAATTTGCCCCTGCGAACTCTATTCCATGAAACCTGGAGCCGTTGGGTGGAATTTGCCATGAAAAACCGTGCGGCCTATTCGTTTCTCATCGCGCATCATCACGCCCCTTATCTGGATCAGGCCAGTGTGGCAATCAACGAGAAGATCCATGGAGAGTATCGAATTTTTTTTGAAATCGGGCGACAGGAGCAGATTATCAAAGATATCAATCCGGAACTGATCATGGCCATCGTGACCGGTATATTTTCGGAAATGATGCGGGAATACTGGGCCGGTCATTTGCAGCTTACACCAGAACTCATTGATCAGGCCGAAGAAGCCTGTTGGCATGCCATTCGGCGGTAACAGGTTGATTTTTTATTGTGAAACGGAATGAATATTCATTCCTGAAAAGAGGGGGAGTAATGAACACTCGCAGGTATTTTCGGAACCTATCCACCCTTATGGGCTTTTTATCCGGAAAGTGCTCTGAAATCATCGACTTTTCCGAATGAAGCAACCTATGCCCAGGCGCGACAATATGCAGTGGAATTGATGGTGCAGGTGAGTTCGGGAAATGCTTTTGAGTTCAGTCGTGAAGTAAGCTTCGGCGATGTCAAGAAAAACCTGGCGCCGATCTGGTTCAGTAAAATGATCACCGATGAGCATAGCATTGACAGGGAACGCTGCCAACACTGCGGCACCTGTGCGGAACTCTGTCCCACCGGCGCCATTGATCCGGAAAAAGGAGCGGTAAACAAGGAGGTTTGTGTGGACTGCATGGGCTGCATTAACAACTGTCCGGCCCAGGCTGTACGCATGGTTTACTGGGGCAAACCGCTTGTCGGATATCATGATTTTTTGCGTCAACAAGGAATCGCCGTAAAGGAACCGAAAGAAATCGTTCATGGAGAATCATGAACATCGGAGGATGGAGATGTTGAGATATTACGCAAAACAAGGTGAAATCCCCAAAATGGGAGAAATCTGGGTGCCGATGGGGCAGAAAAGACATCTACGGAAGGAAATGAAATCATGAAAGTATTATTTCTATGCGGAAGCCCGAGAAAGAAGGAGAGCTCAAGTTATGCGGTCGCCCGGTATCTTTCCTATTTTCTTGATGTTGATTATGAATTCGTGGATGTAGCCCAGGCCAATTTGTCCTACGATGCTGCCGAAACTGAACTTGAATTTGCCGGAATCGTCCAAAAAATGAACAATGCTCAAGTGATCATTTGGACCTTTGGCGCCATTTGCTGGCATGCGCCCATACACCTCAAACTGTTTTGGGACAAACTTTTTGCTCAAAACCAGACTTTTGAGGGCAAAATCGCACTTACGCTTATGTCTGGCGCTCATTTCCTGGATGACTATATCCTCGACCGCGTTAAATACATCAGCGAACAGTTAGGCTTTGGTTATCTGGGAGATGTCTCAGCCGACGGATTGCCCGGCGGCTATGCCGATTATGAAACAACCGAAAACTCCTGCCGTGTGTTGGCGCAACAGATCAATCAAGCCTTGGCAACCGGTTATGTTCCTTACCGGGAGAGCACTTATATTAAGCGGGAATATCTGTCAGCATTGCATTTCGGATCCGGATTCCAGGTTGATGACGCGGCTGCGCCAAAGGAAGGGGACAAACGACTGCTGGTCATCACCGGACCTGGTATTGAAAGGAATCCGGCCGCGGCATCCATCTATGAAACCATTCGGCGAATTTCACAAAATGAGGTGGAACTGGTTGAAATTGAAAAAGCCGGCATTCAGGCTTGTCGCTTGAACTATCAATGTTTGTTAAAGGAAAACATCAGCTGTGTCCAACAGGATGCATTCGAAGATATAAAACACAAAATGAAAATGGCGGACGGAATTATCTATATCGGACATTGCACATCAGCCTTCGTGGACGCCCACCTGCAGGCCTTCATTACGCGTACCGGCTCCATGCTGACAATGCCCCAACTCAAGGGAAAATACGGCTTTGTCGTAGCCACCGGCGGCGGGCCGCTGGGTCGGTATGCCGCCGGTCATCTGGATAAGCTATTGCGGCGCTATGGGATTACCAGCCTGGCAGCCCTGACTGATGGTGATCAGAATACCAAGGATTTTCCGGCAACGCTTCAATGGGCGGTCCGCAATCTCGATCAAGCCCTGGCGGAAAAATGGCGGATGGCGGATCGTTTCACCTATCGCGCGGAACACTATTTCATGCGGGAGAACGCGGCCAAATTCGGAATGGTATTCCGAGGACTGTATGGATTTCATCACCGGGAGAAATTGTTCGATTTTCCCCACTACTGGATAACCAAAGTCTTATGGTTTGTTTTCAGAAGCGAGAAATTGATCGGTTTGCTGATGGCCTGGATCGAAAAGATAACGATTCGGCAACGGAAGAAGCGGATGAAGCACGATCTGGAGCGTTATGGCACAGGTAAAGGCCGGGAGGTAACAAGTGTCATATTGTAATACACGAAGATGGAAACCGAAGATCCAAATGGGGGTAAGGTTTTTTTTCATCATCGTTTGTATCAGTATCATCCACGTTTCCATAGTAACGGGGTGTCGTAATGTTAATAAGGACAACATGAAAGTGAACGATATGACAACAAGTCAAAAACAAATGGAAAACAGTATTTCCTTTGACAATCCAGTGCCCACGAACATCAGTAAACCCGGATCTTTATGGAGCACAGTGTGGGATTTCGTTTCCGGTGATGAAATCCGAGAGCCGGTTAATCCCCTGGGGCCTTTTGAGGTAGATCTCCGGGTATCGGAACCTCCCGCGTCCGAGGGGCTCAAGGTTTGTTGGATCGGTCATTCCACGGTCATCATTGACATCGATGGGTTGAGGTTTTTAACCGATCCCATATGGAGCCGCAGGTGCTCGCCGGTTGACATGATCGGACCGCGGCGTTTTTTCGATCCGCCGGCTGCCCTGGATCAGGTCAAGTTTGTGGACGGCGTGATCATCTCCCATGATCACTACGACCACCTTGACGAAGCAACTATTCGGCGGTTGGGGGAAAGGGACATTATTTTTTATGTACCTATGGGAGTGGGGTCGCATCTGCGGTCGTGGGGGATCCCGGAAAAAAAGATCCGCGAACACCATTGGTGGGAAGGCACCCGCATCGGCTTTGATCACCAACTGGTCGCTACGCCGGCCCGGCATTTTTCCGGGCGCGGTATATTCGACCGCAACAAGACCTTATGGGCTTCCTGGGTGATTACGGGGAAAACGCACCGCGTTTTTTTCGGCGGTGACGGCGGTTTTTTCCAGGGAATGAAAACCATCGGTGAATTGTACGGTCCTTTTGACATGACTTTGCTGGAGATCGGCGCCTATCATCCTGGTTGGGGAGAGATCCATCTGGGACCAAAGAATGCTGTCAAAGCTCATTCTGCCGTTCGCGGGAAAGTACTCATGCCCATCCATTGGGGTACCTTCAAACTGGCGCTGCATACATGGACCGCACCGGCTGAGGAAGTGATTCAATACGCAAAAACTGGCGGCCTTCCGCTGTTGATGCCGAGGCCTGGAAGGATGGTTGAATTGCCTGAAGCCCCCCTGATATCCAGGTGGTGGGAAGAACCGGAAGAGAATCGTCAACTCGCTGACGCGGGCCTGGATTCATTCTCCTATGCCAAGTAATGATATCCTTAGCGCCTAATCCTGCATCACGCAGGCATGATCTGAATCCTGCATATTGAGGCGGACAGATTTAAATTTTTCCTCCTGTGCCAGAAATGCATCCACTACTTCCGGTGCAAAATGTTTGCCTCTGGCTTTTAAAATCATTTCTTTGACTTTTTCGTGGGAATAGGAATCCTTATAAACCCTTTTGGATGTCAGTGCATCGTAAACATCTGCCAGGGCGATGAGTCTTGCAGATAAAGGGATGGCTTCCCCTTTGAGGCCTTCCGGATACCCGCTTCCATCCCATTTTTCATGATGATAAAAAGCGATTTCCCGTCCAATGGTAAGGAAAGACTGTCCTTTGGTTTCCAACTCAATCAGTTCGATCGCTTCTCCGCCTAGTCTGGCATGGCTCTTCATGATTTCAAATTCTTCAGGAGTGAGTCTGGCCGGCTTCAGCAGGATGGAATCCGGTATGCCTACCTTGCCGATATCATGTAAAATGGAAGAGTTGAAAACATCATCAATATATTCATTGGTTATGTAATCTTTGTAGTCCGGTAGATCAGACAAGGCTTCTGCAAGGATTTTACTGTATTCCCTCATTCTTTCCAGATGCAGACCCGTATCCATATCCCGGTATTCAGCCAGTTTCGCAAGCCCAAGTATGGTCGCGCCACGGGCTGCCTGAAGTTTTTTATCTGCTTCAATCAATTTTCTTTCCATGATTCTTTTTTCAGTGACATCGCGTGCAATCCCCCTGAAACCGGCCGGGTTACTTTTTGAGTCTCTGAAGAGGGCAATGGAAGCTTCTATAATTCGATTTGAACCATTTTTGTTCACATACTCCACTTCAAAAAGTGAATTGGGCCTTCCGGTTTTAAAAACCGTTTTGGCTTCTATAAGAATTTTTTTCAAATTTTTTTCATCGATAAACTCTTTTTGATTTCGGCCTAACAGTTCATTACTGGAAAGACCTAATATCCTGCAGAATGAATCGTTAAAAAAGGTGACATTTCCATCCAGGTCTACCTCATAGTATCCTTCCTCAATGCTTTCCAGGATCGATCGGTATTTTTCTTCGCTTTCACGCAGAGCGCTTTCAGCTTTTTTCCGGTTGTTGATCGTATATTGAACATGGGATCCAAATATGAGAAAAAGACACAGAACAATGACACGGGAATAAATATCATACAGGTTGGCACCGAACAGATTTTCGGAAAAACTGAAACCAGGGGACAGAAAGATATGCATGAACGATTCAATGAACCAGAACGCTACGGATAGACTGATTCCGATCAGGATCATGGAATCCCTTTCAAAGGGATTGATTTTGGTCGCTTCTTTCATCAATTTCACTCCTTTTCCATCCGGAAGACAATCAGACACCTGTTATACAATCAGGTGGTTGGTTCAAATGAATGGCTTACTATACAGAAACATTATGGATTATTCAACCTGTATCGGATTTTGAAATCATCATTTTAACAATGTCCGAATTTTTTCTCTGTGATTTTTTTTTATTTATTTCAACAGTCACATGGGACAGACGGTGAAATCGGCATAAAGCTGTTTTATAGTCTTCCGGAACCGCGTCTGTATGCGATGTCAGTGAAATAATGGCGCTATATTGTCCCTGACCCAATCGCCATAGGTGCAGATCATCCACCGAAGCAGCTCCGATCGATTCGACGGTCTCCCGGATATCCTGAAGCATATGGTTGTCACTGTTGTGGTCGAGCAGTACCTTGCCGGTTTCTTTCAGTAAGCCGACTGACCAGCGGCTGATCATCAGAGCCCCTGCAATACCCATAACCGGATCCAGAAATGTCCATCCGAAAGTCATTCCGAAAAACAGTGCGACAATAGCCAGAATCGATGTCAAGGCATCGGCCAGCACATGGATATAAGCTGCACGAAGATTGTGGTCATGGTCATGTTCATGATGGTGATGCTCCGGATCTTCTCTGAGTATAAATGCGCAGATCACATTAACCCCCAGCCCGACAACAGCTACAATCAAAGCCTCGTTAAAGCGGATGGAGCGGGGTTCGAACAGACGATGGATGGATTCATACGCCATGAAAAATGCGATAAAGGCAAGGAGAAGTGCACTGCTGTAACCAGCAAGGTCGTTGATCTTGCCGGTTCCGAATGAAAAATTGGAATTGCTTTTATGTTTTTTTACAAAATAATATGCCATGGCCGTGATGCCCATGGCTGAGGCGTGACTGGCCATGTGCCAACCATCAGCCAGAAGGGCCATGGAACCGAAAAGAATTCCGGAAATGATCTCCACAACCATGGTGGTGACGGTCAGGATGATCACGAACCAGGTTCGGCGTTCATTGGCATGATGGGAATCGGACAGGAAATCGTGGCCATGCGGACAAGTAAAAGAGGGCCTTTGTGGAAACATCATGATGAACAATCTCTATGTCTTGTTTTGTGAGACAGACAATCCCGGCAAAGGGATTGTCTGTCCATTAACCTGCAAGCGCCTGGATCAGTTTCCCGGTGTATATTGGGTAATCACACCATCAAAGGTGCCTGTAATCGTTCCTGTGATTGAGGTTTCATCTTGGCATGCAGCGTCCTGACACTGATACCCCCCCAATACATCTACATCAAAACTGCCTGTCAAACGCTCTCCATACTGGGTGCCATAAGTTTGTATGGTAACGCTTCCGGAAGTTCCGGCCATATCCGATCCGAAAGTAACTGGTTGTCCATTTGGTTTATCAATAATATCTTTACTGCTAAAGAGGACGATTGGCGTGTCGCATTGGCCGAAGCCCAGGTTCCAAGTACCTGTTCCCATGTAATTGTTCAGCACCACGGTTAAAATATCGCTGGTTGTAAAATTCATTACATTTCCGCCGGAACTGGCATAGATGGTTGGGACCATGTATTTGTTGATGCTGTCATCACACTCTCCAAGCGCAATCACCTTGAAATTAGGAGAAAATTTACCATAACCGGGAATATTTACATTTGCACTCAGGGTTATGCCGGCTGGGCTGTTGTCCTGACATGACGCATGCGTATCGCATTGACCGTCGTAACAATCGATGAGCATGTTACAATTGTTATCCATGCCGTCTGTGCAGATCTCTGGGGCATTGGGGTGAATGGCTGCATTTTGATCATTACAGTCGCCTTGGACTTCCGAAAACCCATCCTTATCATCGTCCGTCAGTGCCCGAACAGGAACAAGCTTTACAAGGGACTGAATCGGACTATTTCCGTTGGCATCCACACAAATCGAGGTCTTCCGCAGATGGCCGTCTTCCATCAGCAGGAAGGTCCAGTCTCCTTTCGGGACATTGTAAAATGAACCGTTCTGACTCGTACCGATATAGATATCATCCGGAGTCAGATCATTTGGATTGATGGCCTGGATCTGCCGAAAATCCGGATTATCCAGTTTCAGGGAACCATCCGTATCATCGCAGCGCCTGATACCGAAAGCTTTTTTGATGGAATCGACATCGTCATAAGTGTCATATGCCTCAATCAGAAATTTTATGGTTTTCCATTCCTGGACACCGGCGGCCCAACTGGATATGTCGGTAACACCATTGGAAATCGTTGCCTTGATTGCCTCCCCGGCAGCTTTGGGCCACTTTTGGATAATACAGGCAAGCTTTTCCGCTCTCCATTTCATGCATTCGGAAAATCTCGCATCTGTTGCAGCCGGCATTGGATTGCATTCCGGCAAACCATCACATTCATGAATAGCATCGGCAGCTCCTTTTCCTGCGGCAGCGACTGCTCCGAAAACGGACAGCAGAACAAGGGCGCCCCCTATCAGGCCGATGGACTGGGAATCCCGGATGACGACCGATGTTTCATCATTTCCGGATTCCAGTGAATCTGCGATGATTTTTTCCTGATCTTTCAATGCTTCCACGGAAAGGCTGAATGTGTCGGCCGCCGATTGAACATCATTGGCAAGCTCTGTGAGTTGAGCAATGAGATTGGCAGCCTCCTCAGGGTGTTCGTCAATATAGTCCTCGATCGCTTTCTGATTCGGGGACACTGTTCCAAATGCATCTTCAATCAGCTCCCTGCCGGACTTGAGGTCATTTTCCATTTCCACTGCACCGGATATCGCAGATTCGGCCGATCTGTTCTGACTGTCCACGGCATTTGCTACTGTCGTATTCGTGCTGGATGGAGTATTGGTGTTGTCCGTGCTATTGTCTGAACTGCTGCAACTTGATAAAAAAGGAGTGATAATAAAAAAGAAGATTATATGATAAATGAATAATTCCCGGATGACTGCATTGTTCCAAAAACGTTTGACATTTTTGTGCATATTGCACCTCCTTTTGAGAAGAACTCGGTTTTCATGTGTATTTTATATTTGAGATTCAATTGTGTGTCAAGAAATTGAAATTCATCTTATTGGGTCAGGTCAAAAATCGAAATATGATCATGTTTTTTTAAAAAATGCTTGATTTTTAATGATACTATCATTAAAATTCGATATTATGTATCATCAAAGAATCCTCACCAACAGACTCGAAAGGCTTTTTTCGGTTTTTCCCCTGGTTGTCGTCAGCGGTGCCCGGCAGGTTGGCAAGAGCACACTGCTGGCCAATACTCTTGGCAGGGAAATGGACATGGTTGTCTTTGATCCGGTTATCGATATCGAAAATGCCCGACAGGATCCCGAGCTTTTTCTGAACAATCGTCCTCCTCCAGTCATTCTCGATGAAATCCAGTATTCTCCGGAGCTGGTGGCTGCCATAAAACGGAGGGTTGACCGGGAGTGCAAGCCTGGGCAATATGTCCTCACCGGATCTCAACAGTGGGGGGTGTTGCGGTCCATCTCGGAAAGTCTTGCGGGCAGGGCCGTTTTTCTTGATCTTGATGGTTTTACACTTTCGGAAACAGTGAATCAGAGTGGTCACGAACCATGGCTTGAACAGTGGCTGACTGATCCCCTTGCCCTGGTCAAATCAAAATCAGGCCGCCTGCCGATAAAAAGAACCCTTTATGAACAGCTTTGGCGAGGCTTCCTTCCGGATGCACAATTTATCCCCCTGGACACGATCCCTGCTTTTTATCAGGCTTATCAACGGACGTATATTGAACGGGATGTTCGTCTGCTGGCAGATGTATCAGACTGGCAGTTGTTTGGCCGTTTTTTGCGATTAACAGCAGCCCTCACAGCTCAGGAGATCAATCACAGCGAGATAGGCAGGGAGCTGGGAATTACCCCGCAAACAGCAGGACGCTGGCTTGATATTTTAAAAGCAACATTTCAGTGGTTTGAACTTCCGGCTTTTTCCGGAAATGCGGTAAAAAAAGTCAGCGGCAAACCCAAAGGATATATTTCCGATACTGGCCTTGCCTGCGCTGCACAGGCAATTTCATCGCCTACTGCTATCGGCGGACACCCATTATGGGGCGCATTATTCGAGACCGCTTCCGTAGCGGAAATTAAAAAACAGTGCTCTTTTTTGTCGCCGTCCCCCAGGATGTATCACTGGCGAGCCTATGGCGGTGCTGAAGTGGATATTTTACTGGAATATAACGGCAAATTCTACCCAATCGAAATCAAGGCCAAGACCAATCCAAGCCGCCGGGATACCTCCGGGATTTCTGCTTTTCGGGCCGGATATCCAAATCTTTCCATTGAAAAAGGACTGATTCTGGCGCCGGTGGAAAGGGTATTGCAGATTTCAGAGAATGATTTTTCCTTACCATGGGATATCATGACGGAAACAGCAGAAGTTTGACTAAGGTTCTGATTGACTCAATCTAGTTAAAGTCCGATTTAATATTTTTAAAGGATGCCATCAACGCATGGCTTGCAGTTTTTTTACAAGAGTATTGTTTGTACTTCCTTCAAGCTATTCAACCAATATCGGATTTTGAACCAGCCATTCTTTCAGGCGTTTGAATCCTTCTTCGGTGGAAATTTGAGGTGAATATCCCAGATCTTTCTTGGCAGCGCTGATATCAAACCAGTGAGATGTTCCCAGTTCGTTTGCCACGAATCGGGTCATTTTCGGCTCTCCGGGAATCCGGAAAACAGTGTATACAAACTCAAGGATTGCTCCAATGGTCCAAACCACCTTGACCGGGAGGGTTTTGGTAATCGGTGGCAAATCGGCGGCATTCAGGATTCCATTGATCATGTCCCACATGGGGATTGGTTTGTCCTGACTGATAAAATAGACCTTCCCGGAAAGCGACGGGTTTTCTTCCAGCTTTTTTGCAGCCAGAATATGGGCATCAGCGGCATTGTCAATATAGATGGTGTCCACCAGGTTGTTCCGGTTTCCCACACGGACCAGTTTTCTGGAACGCTGAATGACCCGCGGGACAAGATGTGGATCACCTGGTCCCCATATCAGGTGGGGACGAAGGATGATTGTATTCAATCCCTGTTTTGCAGCTTCACGAACCTCTTTTTCCGCAATGGTTTTGGTTCGGGTATAATGGGTATGGGATTCTTCCGGATAGGGGAGGGATTCATTTACTCCTTCCATATCTTCACCAGTGAAGATAACACTGGGTGAACTGGTATAGATCAAATTTTTGATATTATTCTTTTTACAGGCATGGATTACGTTTCGGGTACCCAGAACATTGGGTTTGAAATATTCATCATAGGTTCCCCAAACCCCTGGTTTTGCGGCAACATGATAAACAATATCCATTCCGGATAATGCATTTTCAACTGCGTTTTTGTCGGAAAGATCCCCCTGAATCTGCTGAACACCCAAGGCATCAAGATCAGGATAGGAATGGCGGGAAAAATTCCATACCTGTTGACCTTGTTCAACCAGTTTCCGGATAATGGCTTTGCCTAAAAAGCCGCCTCCGCCGGTTACCAGCACTTTTTTTGGATACATGCTGTCCATTTTATCTCCTAATGCTAAATTGATAATTAGTCATTAACAATTGTTAATTGATAAGTCAGCGTTTATGCCCCTTCAGCTAATGCCAAATGCCACCAAGGGGAATGAACAATGACCGGGAGTTTTTGTAAAACAATTATTTCAATTGCTCTTCCGCCCAGATGGCCAGTTCTTCCCGGATAATTTTTGTATGATGCAGGTCATCCACTGGAAGTACATTGTGAAACAGGATTGTTTTAATGTTCTGAGTGATTACATTTTTTTCTGCCAAAGCCAGAAGCTCCATTTCAATACGGTTTTGTTCAAGATTGTGGCTCTCTTCCAGTTCGACGCAAATCACCGGTGTTTTGTTTTCCTCTGACCCGATACCGACAAGTGCGCTTCGATAAACATCCGGGTGGGTATTGAAGATCGCTTCACAGGGAATCGAATAAAATGTTCCCTGTTCTGTAATGACTCGATGGCTCTTCCTGCCGCAGAACCAGTAACGATTGTTCTTGTCCATCCATCCAAGGTCACCCATCCGGTGCCATGTTTCACTGTTTTCCTTTATTTTTTGCAGGGTGTCATGTTCACTGTTTTCCAGATAATTTCTGGATACAAGATCGCCCTTGACAATAAATTCACCAATCTCGCCATGTGGAAGCAGCAGATCATCGGAGAAAATGGATACAGGGGAATCTGTGATCTGAATCAGACGGACGTCAATCTCTTTGATCGGACGGCCAATACAGTTTCCATATCCTTTTTCACTCAAGCCTTTTGTCTCGGAAAGGATTTCGTTGCTGCCAATGGACAGGATCGGCATGGCTTCTGTCGAACCATAGGAAGTATGAACTTCAGCGGTTCCGGATAACATTTTAGCAAATCGCTCAACGCGTGAAGGCTGAAACGGCGCACCAACGGAAATAACTCTTTTCAGGGAAGAAAGCATAATCCTGTTATTTTGCCCATATCGCCCCACCAGGTCTAACAGGGCAGGGGAGGTGATCATGTTGGTAACACCCTGGTCAAAGATCGTCTCAATGATGTTCTGCGGGTTCACAAGGGCCAGGTGTGCAGGATCCATATCCGGAATAACCGAAGTCATGCCAAGAGCCGGGCCAAAAAGAGCAAATGAAGAAAGTGTCGCGAGATCGATTTCATCGGATGAAATATCAAACTGGTCTTTGATTTGCCGGAATTGGGCAGTCAGATTGCCATGGGTATATACCACCGCCTTGGCTGGTCCGGTGTTCCCGGGGGTGAACAGAATTGCGGCAGTATCATCTGCCTGTGTATCGGCAATAGCAGGTGTGATCCACGGAACTTTTCGAATGTCTTCCATAGTCATCCCGCCCCAGAACAGACGCTGGCCAGTCGTGATAAAGGTTTTCACACTTTTAAAAAGATCCGGGCGTAATATTTTGAGGATCCGGGTCCAGGGAACTCCGATAAAGGCTTCGGGCCTTGTTTCCTTCACGCAGCGAAGCAGAGGGGTGATTCCCATGCCAGGATCAACCAGAACCGGAATCGCACCGATCTTCAAGAGGGCAAAGGCAAGTGAGAAAAAATCAAGGCATGGCTTTATCATGAGAATGGTTTTTGTATTGCGAACAACACCTGCTTTTTCAAGGCCGGCAGCCATACAGTCCGATTCCTGTTCCAGTTGACGAAAAGTGAAATGGGAATAAGTCAGACGACCATTTTGATTCCTGGATTCAGGATATACAACAGCTCGTTTATACGGGTCTTTTTTTGCCGTCTCCGTCACACCGGAGGAGACATTGACAATTGTTTCGTTTGATAGGGTCACTTTGAAATTTTTTCTTTTATTTTTTGGATAAAACTTTTTTCTTCGGTATTTTTCAGTCGAACAGTCTGTTTTTTTGATGTTTCAAGGGCTTCGGTTGCTGAAGCCAGCAACTCTTCCTTTTTGGATGCCAGAAGTTCCGTTCCTTTTTCCGTGTTAACCGTGTACGCGACAAACAGGGGTTCGATGTTTTTTTCCAGATTTTCAATTAGTGTCTGAAGATCTTTTTGGGTTTTACTCCACATTTTTTTTTCATCCTGAACAATTTTTTTCTGTTTCGGATACTCATTTTCTATTATTTCAAGACGCTTCAATTCCTTTTCAATCATAACAATTTCGTGGTTGAGTTCGAAAAGAGAGTTATAAACATCGGGCATGGATTGATGGACAAAGGCGATGGTTTCCTCCTGGAGATGGATATTTGCCATTTCATTGTCAGAAGTCTTTTCTGCATTCAAAAATTTATAGGCAAAAAATCCTCCTGCTGCAACAGCTATTGTAATCATCAACAGCAGAATGAAAAGCAGTTTTCCTGAGTTATTGTATTTATTTTTCATCATCGATACATTGCAATCGTTTTATGTGCCTAAAAAGACAGACCAACCTATTTTATATTGGATGAGATTTTAAGAAATTTTGAACAATCGGCAGAATTTTATCCGGTACATCCTCCAGCAGATAGTGTCCGGCATCTGAAAAAAGATGGTATTCTGCATCTGGAAATCTTCGCCTCCATTCTTCAAAAAATGCGATTGTAAAAACAAAATCGTGTTTCCCCCAGCAGATCAGCTTGGGGATGTCCGAAAGCCTGTGAAGATTCTGATCCACATATTGCCCTAAATTATAACTGGGATCGCCTGGCTTTACAGGAATATCCTGAACAAACTTCAATGTTGCGATCCGGTTTTCCCATGAGTTGTAAGGGGCAATCAGACCAGCTTTGACATCTTTTGTCAGACGTTTGTATGGAGCCATATACAGGGCAGCCCTTGAGAACAGATTAAACCCCTTTACCCCGATCGTGGCAAACGGGGCGATATGGCGTATCAACCAGAGACGCAGCGGAAGCCCTTTTCCGCCAGGGGTAAAAAAACCGGCAGTGTTGGTAATCACGATTCGTTTAACTTTTGTAAGATTCCTCAATGCAAAGGCAAGGCCGATCATCCCGCCCCAGTCGTGAAGAACCAGTGTGATGCGGCTTTTTATATCAACATGATCCAGCAATGCCTCCAGATCCTCGACCCGGCTTTGGTATCGGTAATCATACTGGTTCTCAGATGGCTTGTCCGAAAGACCGCAACCAATGTGATCCGGCACAATGGTTCGATAGCCGGAAGACAATCCTTTCACAAGGCTTCGATAATAAAATGACCAGGTAGGGTTTCCATGCAGCATGACCACAGGATCACCGGAACCTTCATCAAGGTAATGCATCTGCATACCGTTTCTGTTCATAAAATGGGATTGAAACGGGTAGAGGTGCTGAAAAGGCGTAATATCAATTGGTTTACTGTTTTTCATTCTTGTCTGATACCTGAGTAGAGGGTTTTTTCAAAGCGATTTCCGGATGAATTGGCCGTCTTTGATTCAATTACGATAAAGATAAGGACTTCTATAGCTTACAAGCCTCTATAAAGCAAGGGAATGTATTTTTCATTACTTGCTCTCTTTGTAGTTACAGTCCGGATTTGCGCATTTTAAAAAAGTTCCCTGTTTTTTGCTGGTTTTTTCAACCAGGAATTTTGAATCACATTGCGGACATACCTGGGCAATCGGTTTGTCCCAGGTTGCAAAAGAGCAGTCCGGATAACGACTGCATCCATAGAAAACCTTGCCACGTTTTGAGTTTCGTTCCACAAGGTCTCCTCCGCAATCCTTTTCCGGGCATTTTACTCCTGTGGTTTTCCCTCCTGAAGCACCACCATTAACGGATTGGGTATTTTTACAATCCGGATATCCGGAGCAGGCCAGAAACTCTCCATAACGACCTTGTTTGAGAACCATGGGTTTTTGGCATTTTTCGCAGAACTTGCCCTCTGCCAGCTCAAAAGACGGTTCAACAGGATGAACTTTTCCTTTTTCATCCCGGGAAAAATTTCTGGAATAGGAGCAATCCGGGTATCCGTTACAAGCGAGAAAGGGGCCGTTTTTACCCACTTTGATATGAAGCTTTTTTTGGCACCGGGGACAATCCAGATCTGTGGGAAAACCGACCCCTTTGATGCTGAGCATGTTTTCCTTTGCAAATTCGAGCTTCTGGGAAAACTGATCATAAAACGTGCGAAGAACCTCCAGATAGGGCAGTTCGCCGATCTCGACCCGGTCCAGATTGGTTTCGAATTTGGCTGTAAAATCAACATCCAGTATGTCCGGAAAGTTGTCCACCAGAAGGTCGTTTACAAGAAATCCAAGTTCACTGGGTCGGAAGTACCGATTTTCAAAATCCACATATCCTTTATCCCGGATTGTGGTCAGAATGGTTGCATAGGTGCTGGGCCGGCCAATACCGTTTTCTTCCAGTTCTTTTACCAGTGAAGCCTCGGAGAATCGGGGCGGAGGCTGTGTAAAGTGCTGTTTGGGCTCCAGTTTGATCAGCTTGAGTGCCATTCCTTCGGTGAGTTCCGGAAGAACCTGTTTCTTCTGCTCTTTGTCAATACTCTCATCCGTTGAAATATAGAGAGCCATGAATCCGGGGAATTTAACCGTAGATCCGCTGACATTGAATGTATAGTCTTTGGATTGTATGGACACGGATTTCTGGTCAATCAGTGCCTGGGACATCTGGGAAGCGACAAACCGTTTCCAGATCAGTGTATACAATTCATGCTGATCTTTTCCAAGATGGGGGGCCAGTTTTTCCGGGGTGTTATAAACCGATGTCGGACGGATGGCTTCGTGTGCATCCTGTGCTTTGTTTTTATTTTTAAAAAATCGGGGGCTCTCAATGCCGAATTCCGGTCCAAATTTTTCCCGGATAAGATCCTGGGCTTCCAAAGCAGCCTCGTTGGCAATCCTTACCGAATCCGTACGCATATAAGTAATGAGACCCGTGGGTTCTCCCGGGCTGATTTCAATTCCTTCATAAAGCTGTTGAGCGACAACCATGGTTTTTTTTGCGGAGAATCTCAACTTGCTGATGGCTTCCTGCTGAAGCTTGCTTGTGATAAAGGGGGGCAGGGGGTTTCTCTTGGTTGTTTTATTATTGATTTTATCAACTGCAAAGGCCGCGTTTCTTAATGCCTCAAGAATTTCATTGGCATGTTTTTCATCCGGTATTTCAATTTTTTCCCCATTTTTTTTGATCAACTTTGCATCAAAGGCAGGTGGGTATTTTCCTTCCAGATTGGCTGTAATGGACCAGTACTCGACAGGCGTAAATGCCTGAATGGCACGCTCCCGTTCACATATCATCCGGACGGTAACCGATTGAACCCGCCCGGCACTTAATCCGCCTTGCACCTTTCTCCACAGAAGTGGTGAAATCTGATATCCGACAAGCCTGTCGAGAATTCGGCGGGTTTGCTGTGCATCATATTTATCCTTATTGAGTTCGTGTACGGAGCGGATCCCTTCATCAATACCGTTTTTTGTAAGTTCATGAAAAAGCACGCGATAAAAATTCCGGCCCTTTTTTTTCAGGATATCCGCTGTGTGATAGGCAATGGCCTCCCCCTCCCGATCCGGGTCAGGAGCCAGATAAACATCGGATGCAT
Source organism: Desulfobacterium sp. (assembly GCA_013824585.1). Lineage (GTDB taxonomy): Bacteria > Desulfobacterota > Desulfobacteria > Desulfobacterales > SURF-7 > QZKS01. The sequence goes on from PNOB01000003.1 coordinate 17,386, forward strand.
TGGCCGCCGCAGCCTTGAGGGATTTGATAACATTCTGTTTCCCTTTTATGTCGATATATTTTGGCGTAAAGTTGTTTTCAATATCAATTCCCATTTCATTGGGGGGTAAATCTTTTATATGGCCTGAAGTGGCAGTTACATTAAATTGATCCCCAATATATTTTTTTATGGTTTTCACCTTGGTTGGGGACTCGACGATAATTAAGGGTTTTGACACGTTTATTCCTCACAGCTTGAAAAATGTTTGCCCGGTGATTGGGTTACCATGCCTTCAAGTTCAAGTTTCAGCAGAATACCTGCCAGTTTTCCTGGTTCAATACCAGTCGAACGGACAATATCATCAAAATGAACCGGATATGGCTCAAGGGCTTTAAACACAATTGACTCTTCCGAGTCAAGCATTGTGTGTTTTTTTTTGATCTGAACCACAGGGGAGGCCCCGGATAATTCATGATAATGAAGGAATGGCTGGATCTCTTCCAGTACGTCTGCTGCGGTTTCCACCAGTTTTGCACCCTGTTTCAGGAGGTTATGTGTGCCAGCGCTTTTAAAAGAATGAATAGACCCTGGAACGGCAAAAACCTCACGTCCCTGCTCTGCAGCAAGTTTTGCTGTGATGAGTGATCCGCTTTTCATGGCAGCTTCAACAACGATCGTGCCAACCGACATACCGGAGATAATTCTGTTCCGTAAAGGGAAATGGTATGGTTCCGGATTTGTACAGAGCGGGAATTCCGAGATCACGGCTCCGGTCTCCCTGATTTTCTGAAAAAGGGATCGATTTTCCGGCGGATAGATAATATCAATGCCGCTCCCTAACACGGCGATGGTGTGACCGTTTGCCTCAATCGCTCCATCGTGCGCTGCGGTGTCAATTCCTCTGGCCATTCCGCTGACAATGGATATGCCATGATGTACCAACTCCCGGCTCAATTGCTTTGCCGTTGTGATTCCATATCGGGTAGCATTCCGTGATCCGACAATCGCCAAGTGCACGGCTGATTTTTCAAGATTACCCAATACGTAGAGAAACGGCGGGGGATCTGGAATATGCAGCAGCAAAGGAGGATAGCTTTCATCAGCCATTGTTACGATCCTGATACCCTTTTCACTAGCGGATTCGAATTCCCGTTTTTCATGATCCGTGATTTTTTTTTGATGAATCGCTTTTGCAACTGAATGAGAAATGCCCGAAATCCGAGCTAATTCCTCAACAGAGGCATTGAAAATATTTTCTGGGGACTGAAACTGATCAATCAGTTTTTTAAAGAGATGATTGCCGACGCCTTTTACATTTTTGAGTGAAAACCACTGTAGAACATTATTCATAGGGAAGGAATGATTTATCTTATCCGTTTTAGCATCTCTTCAGCTTTTGAGCCGGCCGGGCTGAAGGGAAAGTTTTCAACCACCTTTTTTAAAAATAGCCGTGCATTTCCTTTATCGCCCATGGACAAATACGAATATCCTGTTTTGAGAAATGCGTCCGGTATTTTGCTGCCTTCCGGATAGCGGGTGACAACATTTTTAAAGGACATGATGGCGGCGGAATAGTTCTTTCTTGCATAATAGCATTCCCCAGCCCAATAAAGTGAATTGTCCGCAAGATCGTGATTCGGAAATTTGTCGGAAAGAGAGATGAATGCAGAGGCGGCTTTTTCATAATCCGCTTTTTTATATGAGGCGAGTGCACTGTTATATAATGCCTCAGGGGCTTCATTTGATGAGGAACTGGATGATTTGGTTGTTACTGGCAATTCCGGCGGAGGCTGAGGGTTTGGCTCCTGATTCTGCTCTAAAATCGGTTGCTCCTGTAATATTTCAGAAGAGTTCGAGCTCGTAATAGGTTCTTCCTGAAGAGGCGTCTCCTCAATTGAATCGCTTTTGATTACGCCTGATTTTTCAAGATCTTTCATTTTTCTTTCATGATTATCGAGCATGAATTGAATGATGGAAACCCGATGATAGATTTCATCCAGTTTTTTATCCATTTCCTGGATCTGTTTTTCAAGCAGTGTAACCTGAAATTCTTCCTGAGGCGGCGGATTTACCGCAGCACACGATTGAAACAGAACTGGACAACCGGATAAAAGAAATAACAAAAGACAAGACCATGACAACTTTCTGCCCAAAGGGGTCTGGAAAGATTTTTTCATAGGCGTCCTCATGTAACCTGTTTATCGGAACTTACGAAAACAAGTGGAATGAATTACATGTCTGTCAAATCCGCCCGTCCTGTTTTGTGTGAAAGGACTTATGCCATTCACTCCTCCTGCCACGCAAGCAGTACCGGGCTGGCAACAAATATGGAAGAATAGGTTCCAACTAAAATTCCGATGATCATGGCAAAGGCAAAATCATGAATGATTCCGCCTCCGAATATATATAGAGCGATAACAGCAAACAGTGTTGTCAGAGAAGTCAGAATGGTTCGGCTTAAGGTTTCATTAATGCTTTTGTTGATGGTGATGTCAAGGGTATCTTTTTGTTGTTTTTTCAGATTTTCGCGAATACGGTCAAAAACAATGATCGTATCATTCAATGAATATCCAGTAATAGTGAGCAGTGCTGCGATGATCGGCAATGTAAACTCTTTCCCAAGAATGGAGAAAGCTCCCACGGTGATGATTACATCATGCACAAGTGCGATAATTGCCCCCAGGGCATACTTTAATCCCAGAACCCAGAAAAGGATAATGGTTAAGGTCAGAGCAGCGGCAATGAGTATGGGAATACTTACATCAAAAATCGACAGGACAGAAACTGCACCAAACAGGGCAGCGGCAATGACGCCACTCAGGATCCATTTCAGTTCAAAACGTCCTGAGATATAAATCGCCGTGAATAAGAGTGAGAAAAATACTGCAAACAATGCCTTTTCCCTCAGGTCTTTTCCTACCTGGGGGCCGACCATCTCAACCCGGAGGATATGGGATACCTGTTTGGTTGATTTATTCAGGGCCTCCTCAATACGGGTGGCAAATCCTTCTGTTGTTTTGATGGGTGTGTTGGTCCGGATCAGATACGCATTTTCCTTTTCATCACCAAATCTCTGGACAGAGGTTTTCTCCAGGCCAACTGAATTGAGGCCGGATTGGATGTCGTTGACTTGAACTGTATTATCAAATGAAATCTGAAGGAGCGTGCCTCCGGCAAAATCAACACCATACCTGGGTCCCTTATGGATAATCAGCGATCCGATACTGATCACAATCAGTAAAATGGACAGTGCATAGGCGATTTTTCGATTGCCGATGAAGTTTATATTGATATTGGCTTTGATGAACTGCATTGATTCATTCCTTTAAATGTAGTCTGATCAATATCGATCGATAATGAGTAATTATTTATATGCTTATACTTTTTACGCGTCGCACTAACAGAAAGTAATCAAAAATCAGACGTGTGAGAACAAGTGCCGTAAAAAGGCTGATGATAATACCAAGACTCAGGGTAACAGCAAAACCTTTCACTGGGCCGGTTCCGAATTGGAACAGGACAAAGGCGACGATCAAGGTTGTGATGTTTGAATCCAGAATAGTCAGTGTCGCACGATCAAAACCTGCATTCAGGGATGCAAGAGGTGTTTTCCCGAGCCTCAGTTCTTCCCGAATCCGTTCGAAAATCAGAACATTCGAATCCACTGCCATACCAATGGTAAGGATGATACCGGCTATACCGGGAAGTGTCAGGGTGGCCTGAAATGCAGCCAGTCCTCCTAATAGCATTACCATATTGAAGATCAGGGCAATGACTGCAATGACTCCGGAGCCTTTATAATATATAATCAAGAACACGATCGCAATAAAACCTCCAATATACCCGGAGAGCAATCCTTTGTTAATGGAATCCTGTCCAAGGGAAGGGCCGACTGTTCTTTCTTCAACAATACTGACCGGGGCGGGAAGTGCACCGGCCCGCAGAATAATGGCCAGATCCCGGGCTTCTTCCATAGTAAAACTACCCTCGATAATGGCGCTTCCTCCTGAGATTTTTGACCGGATATTGGGTGCGGAATAAATGGTGTTATCCAGTACAATGGCAAGCCGTTTATTTACATTCTCACCGGTTACCCGTTCAAAGATCCGGCCTCCTTTTTTGCTGAAGGTCATGGCTACATAAGGTTCATTATATTGGGAGTCAATCTGAACCTTTGCATCAGTAAGATCCGCACCAGAAAGGGGGGACCTTTTTTTGATCAGCATGGGTGTTTTTGTCGTCTGGCCGGTTTCTCTGTTTTTACGAGTTTCATAGAGCAGCTCGCTTCCTGGCGGGATGCTGCCGTTGACTGCTGCGGATACATCACCTTCCTCATCCACAAGCCGGAACTCCAGAAGGGCAGTTTTGCCGATCAGATTTTTCGCACGGTTCGTATCCTTGATTCCCGGAAGCTGAATCAGAATACGGTTTTCTCCCTGAAGTCGTATGTCCGGTTCGTTGACACCAAATTCGTCAATCCGGTTTCGAATGGTTTCAATGGCTTGTTCGACAGCCATTTTTTTCAGAGATTCCACTTCTTTTGAAGGAAGAGAAAGAAGGAAAGTGGTTTCACCGTTTCCGGATTCGGATTTGACCTCTAATTCTTTGTATTCTTTGTTTAAAAATTCATTAAACGGTTCGACCATCCCTTCCTTTACGGTTATTTCGATCTTATTTCTTCCTGCTGATCGGATTCCTGTATGTTTGATATGGGCAGTTCGAAGAAGCGTTTTGATTTCTTGCGTCATTGTCTCAATCTGCCTTTCAACTGCTTTTTCTGTCTCAACTTCCAGGACAAGATGCATGCCGCCCTGCAAATCAAGGCCCAGGTTGATCTGTTTGTGCGGCCATATGGTGGGTTGCTCGGTCTTGTTAATGGCCATGTGGATTGTCGGAAAAAGATAAATCATCGTAACAACAATCACCACAGGCACAACATAGAGTCTCCATGAAAGATTCTTCAAAGCTCATTTCCTTTCTTCAATCCGTATTTCCGTTCCTGTTTCAGAATGGTTAGCCCATGATCCGGGAAATGGAAAATTATTCCTTTTCTACAGAAGCAGATCCTGGACTTATTGTTCCGATATTACCTCTTGAAACCTTGATTCTTACCTTATCTGCAACTTCAAGGGTGATGGTGGTATCATCAACCGCTGTGATCCGGCCATGAATCCCTCCGCTGGTGATCACACGGTCGCCTTTTTTAACAGAGTTGATCATATTCTGATGGTCTTTGGCTTTTTTCTGCTGGGGTCTGATCAACAGAAAATAAAAAATGGCGAACATTAAAATCAACGGTACAAAAGCAGTCAATCCACCTCCGCTTCCAGCGCCTCCGGTCGCGCCTCCGGTTCCCATTGCATATGCTACATTAAACAAGATGATTCCTCCTTATATTTTAATAAAACCGTTTCCTTTTTGGTTATGAAAAACATGTCTCTTCCTCTGTGTTGAACACGGGTCGACACCACTGATACAGCAATCAGATCCCGGTGTCAATACAGGGTGGATATATTCTTCATGGAAAATAAAATTATATATAAGAGAGGTAAGTTATGAATCACAAACGATTTTGCTGTCACCCGGAATCATTTCAGGGTCACCTTCAATTGCGATTCGAATGTCTAGCCGCATTTCCAGATTCTGTATTTCGCTTCTTTTTCTGTTCAGGAGGTAGGATGATACATTCATGGGAACCGTAACCGTAACATTGGTATCATTTGCTTTCATGGTGGCCAATCGGAGTTTTCGCAACACGGAAACGCCCAGTGTTTCCACAGATGGCGTGAGGCCTTTGCCTTTGCAGTGGGGGCATTTTACATAGCTTCCGGATTCAATGGAAGGGTTGATCCTTTGTCTTGACATTTCCATAAGGCCGAATTTTGAGATGATGCCGACCTTTGTTCTGGCTTTATCTTCTTTTAAAAATGTTTTGATGGCATTTTGTATCAGAATTCTGTGTTTCTGATCCCGCATGTCAATGAAATCGATCACAATCAGCCCCCCTAAGTCTCGAAGCCTGAGTTGCCTTGCGATTTCTTCTGCAGCTTCCATATTGGTCTGAAAAGCGGTCTCTTCAATGGATTCTTTTCGGGTCGCTTTTCCGGAATTCACATCAATGGCCACAAGTGCTTCGGTTGGATTCAGTATAATGGAGCCCCCGGATTTCAATTGTACCCGGTTCTCGAAAATAGAGGAGATCTGGTCCTCCAGTTGATATTTTGAAAAAATGGGTTTGTCACTTTTGAAATGTTTGATAATTTGGACCTGTTTCGGAGAGATGATACCCATAAAGGTTTTAATATCCCGGTATACGGACTGATCATCAATCAGAATTTCGTCTGTCTCCGGGGTGAAATAATCACGGATGGATCGTACTGCAAGATTCCTGTCTTTATAGAGAAGGCTCGGGGCTTTTTGTTCAACTCCCTTTTTTTTGATATTTTTCCAGAGGCGCAGGAGATATCGGATATCTTTTGAGAGAAGTGTTTTGGTGCAGCTTTCTCCTGCAGTACGGACAATCAGGCCAAACTCTTCGGGCAGCATTTCCCCGATGGTTTCTTTCAGACGTTTGCGTTCGTTTTCATCTTCGATTTTTCTTGAAATACCAATGGTTGTGCTGCCAGGCATCAACACGGTATGTCTTCCGGGCAAAGAGATAAAGGTACTGAGCATGGCCCCTTTATTCAGCATCGGATCTTTGGTAATCTGTACGAGGATCTCCTGGCCTTTTCTTACGATCTTTTGCAATGTACGGTCGCCGGAGGTGCTGTCGATAAAATAGTCGCTGTGAATCTCGCTTTGTTGCAGAAAGCCGTGTCGTTCTTCCCCGTAATCAACAAAAACAGCCTGAAGGCTCGGCTCGATTCTGGTAATAATACCTTTATAAATGTTGCTTCTCGTTATGGCTTTGGATGTGGTTTCAATGTGAAATTCTTCCAGTTTATTGTCTTTTACAATAGCGATTCTACATTCTTCCATATCAACAGCATTGATAAGAATTTTATTCCCCATATTATTTCCTGTGCTTATCCTTTGTTTCTAATCGTTCTCCGTGAAGGAATTACAGTGCGATTTTGATTTTCATTGATGATGAATATTTAAGTTTAAATAAAGAATTGAAGTAGATAAGTCAAACAGTTTTTATCCTGAATTACACCTTGCCAAGCGGGATGATTATTTGTATTGTCTGGATTCATCAAAATAGTGATATTGCGTGACGTTTAAATTATCGGAAAAGAACCTGAATGAAGAGATAGGTAAGGAAGATCGAAAATGCAAGAAAACTACAATCCAAGATTGATTGAAAAAAAATGGCAGACATTCTGGGAAGATACCGAGCTGTTTACGGTTGTGGAAGATGAGACAAAAGAGAAATATTACCTACTGGAGATGTTTCCCTATCCATCGGGTAAAATCCATATGGGGCATGTCCGGAATTATACAATCGGGGATGTGGTGGCCAGGTATAAAAGAATGCAGGGGCTGAATGTGCTTCATCCCATGGGTTGGGACGCATTTGGTATGCCGGCTGAGAATGCTGCTATTGCCAATAATACACATCCTGCTGCCTGGACATATGACAATATTGATTATATGCGGACACAACTAAAAAAACTGGGATTCAGCTACGACTGGAGCAGGGAAATTGCAACCTGTAAACCCGAATATTATCGGTGGGAGCAGTGGCTGTTTATCAAGATGTTTGAAAAGGGAATGGCATACCGGAAGGAGTCTTCGGTAAACTGGTGTGATCCATGTCAGACAGTTCTTGCCAATGAGCAGGTTGAAGCCGGTTTATGCTGGCGCTGCGGGAAACAGGTACGTCAGAAAAAATTGGAGCAGTGGTTTTTCAGGATCACGGATTTTGCCGAAGATCTTCTTCTGTATTGTGATAAGCTTACAGGTTGGCCTGACAAGGTTACAACCATGCAGAAAAATTGGATCGGAAAGAGCATTGGTGCGGAGATCCGATTCCCTGTTGAAAATTCGGATCAAGTGATTCCGGTTTTTACCACCCGTCAGGACACTGTGTTTGGTGCAACCTTTATGTGTCTTGCTCCGGAACATCCATTGGTTCTGTCATTATCCCGGAATACACCGGAAAGAGAGAAGGTTGAGGCATTTGTGGAAAAAATGTCTCTTCAAGACCGTTCTAGTAAGGCTGTGGAAAAATTTGAGAAAGAAGGTGTATTTATCGGTGTTCACTGCATCAATCCATTAAGCGGAAGAAAAATGCCTGTTTATACAGCTAACTTCGCATTGATGGAATATGGTACGGGTGCTGTGATGTCTGTTCCCGCCCATGACCAGAGAGACTATGACTTTTCAGAAAAATATGGACTGGAAAAAATTGTTGTGGTGAAGCCGCATGATCAGGACCTCGATGCTTCCGGAATGACAGAAGCTTACGTCGGTGCAGGAGTTCTGGTTAATTCGGGAGATTTTAACGGGCTGGACAATACAAAAGCCCAGGATGATATTGCAGAATATCTGGAAAAAAATGGTTTAGGGAAGAAAACCATCAGTTTTCGCCTCCGGGACTGGGGGATATCCAGACAGCGCTACTGGGGGGCGCCGATTCCCATGATTCATTGTGATGCCTGTGGCATCGTGCCGGTTCCGGAAGAGGAGCTTCCTGTTCTTCTGCCTGAGGATGTGAAAATGCCGGAAGGCGGTAAATCCCCTTTGAATTCGCTTGCCCATTTTCAAAAAACAATATGTCCCAAATGCGGAAATCCTGAAGCCAGACGGGATACCGATACCATGGACACATTTATGGAATCCTCCTGGTACTTTGAACGGTACTGTAGTCCGCATGAAGACAAGGCGATGTTTGACCGGAAGGCGGTTCATTACTGGATGCCGGTTGACCAGTATATCGGAGGAGTGGAGCATGCGATCCTTCATCTTCTCTACTCACGATATTTTACTCGTGTTTTGAAAGAAGTCGGTCTTGTGGATTTCAAGGAACCCTTTACGCGACTGCTCACCCAGGGAATGGTATGCAAGGAGACGGTTTCGTGTCCCGAGCATGGTTTTCTTTTCCCAGAACAGGTCGATACAAAAAGTGATTTGCCTGTCTGTATGATGTGTGACAGTTTAATCAAGGTTGGCCGTGTGGAGAAGATGTCTAAATCCAAGAAAAATGTGATTGACCCGAACATCCTGCTGAATCAGTATGGTGCGGATACAACCCGGCTTTTCTGTTTGTTTGCGGCTCCCCCTGAAAGGGATCTGGAATGGAGTGAGCAAGGTGTGGATGGCAGTTACCGGTTTTTAAACAGAATCTGGCGTCTGGCTGAGAGTGCTATGGGAAAAATCCATGATGTGGCGCCTTATAATGGAGATTTCAACCTATTGGATGACAGGCTTAAGGAGTTATATCGCAAGGCGCATCTGACGATTAAAAAGGTCACCAATGATATTGAAGACCGGTTTCACTTTAATACAGCGATCAGCGCTGTAATGGAACTAGTGAATATGATGTACGGCGTTGAAAAATTTCATGAAATCCCGAACGGGACCTCTGTAATGCGGTTTTCCATGGAAACAACAGTGCTTCTGATTTCTCCTATTGTACCTCATATCGCAGAAGAGCTTTGGGAAAGTATGGGCAAGACTCCAAGCATTCTTGATATGAAATGGCCCAGGTACCGTGAAGATGTTCTTGTACACGATAACATGACAATTGTGATACAGGTAAATGGAAAACTCAGGGGGAAATTCGAAATCGGGTCAGATGCTTCTGACGAGGAGATCCAGACAGCCGCTCTGACTCATCCGTTAGCCATAAAATTTGTTCAGGGAAAACCAATCCAAAAAGTGATCGTTGTGAAAAAGAAACTGGTGAATATTGTAATATGAGAAAATTGATAAAACAAATTTTTTGTGTTTTCTGGGTGCTATGTTTTATTTTATCATGTGGTTATAATTTTGCAGGTATGGGAAAGATACCTGGCGGGGTGAAAACCATATGTGTTACCATGTTGAAAAACAATACAAATGAAACCGGTTTGGAAAGAATCATTACAAACTCAATTGTTAATGAGTTTTCCAGAAATGGCGTACCCATGACGAAGGATCCGGCCAGGGCAGATGGGATACTTTCCGGTTCTGTGGCTTCTGTTTATACGACAACCATTGCGCGATCCAGTGCAAACACCTCTTCTGAGAGAAGTGTTTATATTAAACTTGATATGAAACTGATGAATAGTAAGGGCAAACTTTTGTGGACTCGATCCGGTATAGAAGATAATGAAGCCTATCAAGCAGGTTTGAACGAAGATAGACAAAAGAAGAAAGCCATTAATGATCTGGTAAAACGATTATCTCGAACTTTCTACCAGAGGCTGACAGATGATTTTTAGCCGGTTTGCCTTATCAAAAAGGCAAACCGGAAGTCAATCAGGCAGATTTTGAATTGATCAGCTTGGACAGGCGTGAAATTTTTCTGGAGGCTGTTCGTTTATGCATAACCCCTTTTTTAACAGCTTTATCAATAATTGATTTGGCTGTATTCAGGGTAACCGTATTATCTTTTCCAGCTTCTGCAGAACCAGTGCGAACATCTTTAATGATATTTTTTACTCTCGTTCTGACCGCTTTGTTCCGCATATGCTTGAGTTCACTTTGTTTTACGCGTTTTAATGCAGATTTATGATTTGCCAACTTGATTTGCTCCTTTAAAGATTATTTTTAATCCAAACTGAACGAAAATAAATATCGAAACTTTCCAAAGCTGTCAAGTGAATATTTGAATTATAGGGTATAAACCTTATCCCCGTCAATAACCACCACCCCATTTTCCTGCAGGACTCGGACCGCTTCATCCAGCTTTTCAAATCGGAATATCATGACTGCATTGCTGGAATTCGGCTGGACAAATGCGTACATATATTCAACATTAATACTCACCTTATGAAGTATATTGAGAATTTTGTACAAACCTCCTGGTTTGTCTTCAACCTCAACAGCCACGACAAAGGTTTTTCCCACAGTAAAATTTTGTTTTTTCAGGGCTTCTTCAGCTTTTTGATTGTTGTCAACGATCATGCGCAATACGCCAAAGTCAGAGGTGTCTGCAAGGGATAATGCGCGGATATTGATCCCTGATTCTGCGAGGATGCCGGTTACTTCAGCAATACGCCCGGATTTATTTTCCAAAAAAACCGAAATCTGTTCAACTTTCATTTCTGACCTCCTTATCGGGTTCAAAGCATCGTTGTTTTTATAGTTTTCGGTTATCAATGACACGAATCGCTTTTCCTTCACTCCGGGCAATGGTTTTGGGTTCAACCAGTTTGACCGCAGCAGAGACACCCAAAATCTCTTTGATGTCTTTTGAGATTTTTTTCTCAAGATTCTGGAGATTTCTGACTTCATCCGAGAACAGCTGTTCGCCAACCTCAACAAGAACTGACAACGTGTCCAGATTGTCTTTCCGGTCAACCACCAGTTGATAATGGGGTTCGACTTCGTCAATCTGCATCAGTACGCTTTCAATCTGTGAGGGGAACACATTGACTCCCCGGATGATCAGCATATCGTCTGTTCGGCCGCTGACCCGTTTCATTCTTACATGAGATCGGCCACAAATGCATGGTTCAGGATTCAGTGCAGAGATATCTCTTGTCCGGTAACGGATTACAGGAAACGCTTCTTTTGTAATAGAGGTGAAAACAAGCTCTCCGGTTTCGCCATAGGGCAGGACATCACCGGTTTCAGGATTAATGATCTCTGGTATAAAATGATCCTCGTAAATATGAAGGCCGGCTTTTGCTTCATGACATTCAATGGCAACTCCCGGTCCCATGACCTCACTGAGGCCATAAATATCAACCGCGATGATTTTCAGCTTGTTCTCAATTTCCTGCCGCATGCTCTCAGACCAGGGTTCTGCCCCGAAGATACCGTATTTAAACTTCAGGTCTTTAAATGAAACACCCATCTCTTCAGCCACTTCTGCAAGATGCAGGGTATAAGAGGGGGTGGCTGTCAGGATTGTGGGACCGAAATCTTTCATGATGATAATCTGTCTTTTGGTGTTACCACCGGAAACCGGTATAATGGACGCCCCAAGTTTTTCCGCTCCATAATGAACGCCAAGTCCTCCGGTAAACAGTCCGTATCCGTATGCATTATGGATAATATCTCCTCGTGTGGCTCCACCTGCGGATAAAGAACGTGCCATGAGTTCAGACCATGTTCCGATGTCGCGGGCAGTGTAACCGACAACCGTAGGCTTTCCTGTGGTTCCGGAGGATGCATGAATGCGGACGACATTATCCATCGGGACGGCAAACATCCCAAACGGGTAATTATCGCGCAGATCCTGTTTGGTCGTAAACGGTATTTTTTGTATATCCGCAAGTGACCTGATTTCAGATGGGGTGATTCCTGCTTCTTCAAATTTTTTTTGATAAAATGGAACGGTTGCATAAACACGATTCAGCGTGGCTTGAAGTCGTCTGAGCTGGATGGCTTCAAGTGCTTCCCTTGGCATGGTTTCGTATTCAATATTGAATATCATGTTTTTATCCTTTGATCGGGTTTCCCATTATCCAGTGTCGGACAATAGGATATCTGATTATTTATTGAGTTGCCCCTTAAATTCCGGTTTTCGTTTTTCAAGAAAAGCCGTTGTACCTTCCCGAGCGTCTTCTCCAGCCATGCAGATGGAGAATGCGTCGATTTCCAATTTACAGCCTGTGGCAAGATCAACATCCATTCCGCTGTTTACTGCCTGTTTGGCGGCTCTCAGACTGACTCTTCCCTTGGATGCAACCATATTGGCTGTTTTTAATACCTCTTCCATGAGAAGCTCGGGAGGCAGTATTCTATTCACCATCCCGATCTGATGAGCTTCAGATGCACTAATCATTTTTCCAGTAAAAATCAACTCTTTGGCCATATTTTTTCCAATCTGCCGGGGCAGCCGCTGGGTCCCGCCAAATCCAGGGATAAGTCCCAGTGTAATCTCAGGTAGACCGAATTTTGCATTTTCAGATGCATAAATAAAATCACATGCCAGGGCAACTTCACTTCCACCCCCTAGCGCAAATCCATTTACTGCTGCGATTACCGGTATTGGCAATGCTTGAAGTTTATTCATGACCTGATGACCCATTTCCGCAAAATGTTTGGCCTGTATTGAATCAAGACAGCGGGCAAGTTCTGTAATATCCGCACCTGCGACAAATGATTTATCTCCTGCTCCGGTTAAAACCAGTACACGTATTTCCTGATTTTTTTGAATTTCATCCAAGGCTGCTGAGAATTCAGATAAAAGCTCCGAGTTCAGTGCATTCAAGGCTTTGGGGCGATTAAACGTTATGATGGAGATATTGTTTTCAATTTGAAAAAGGATCGTATTATATTTCATTATTCCCTCCGTCTGATACGTATTTATGTTTGTTTATCCGGTTTTTTTTCAATAAAGGCAGTCGGGTTTGTTTCTTTGATATAGTTTCGAATCCCGAGGAGGATGGAATCACATACTCGTTCCTGATAGGTTGAGTTAATCAATCTTTTGCATTCACTTTCATTGCTGATAAAGGCGGTTTCAATAAGAACGGCAGGCATCTGGGCACCCAGGAGAACATAAAAAGGCGCCTGTTTAACCCCTTTGCTTTTTATCTGGTTGTATTGTTCCCGAAGTCTATGAAACATGGAGTCCTGAACATGTGTTGCGAGCCTGCTGGATTCATTTATTTTTGCATTCTGCATCAGATCGAGGAGAATCGATTGCAGATCGCTGATGTTTTTGGTGGATGTGGCATTTTCTTTTGCAGCAACCATAATGGACTCATCATCGGTTGCAAGGTTGAGAAAATAGGTTTCAATACCATACGCTCTTTTGTCTCTGGACGCGTTTGTATGAATTGAAATAAAAAGATCTGCATTTTTTGTGTTTGCAATTGCTGTTCGTTCTTCAAGAGTCAGGAATCGATCGGTCTCGCGTGTCAGGATGACATTACAATGGATTGTATCTTTTATTTTCCGGGCCAGATTTTTGGCCAGTTTCAATACAATATCTTTTTCATGGGTTCCTTTGATATAACCTGGAGCTCCGAAATCGTGCCCTCCATGTCCTGGGTCGATAACGATGGTCTGGACACCTAATGCCAGTTGTTTTGCAATGGCACTGGGGGTGATTTTCTTATTGGTGGAGGGATAGTAAGCTTTTTCAGGAGGTGATTTTTTTACGTATTTCTCTTGTTTGCCATTTTTTCCCCATACATCGATCACGATTCGAAAAGGGTTTTTCAGGGAAAAAATTTTATAGTTTTTAAACGATTTGATATCAATGACGACCCTTACCGTATCGGCGGTGTATTGGCCGGCACGGGCATCTTTGAGCAGGTCGTCGTTAATCTGTTTTGTTTTTTCAAATGTCTTGCCAAGTCTGCTTTTGCTCAGATCCACGTATAGACGCTCTGGTTTGCTGATAGAGGGGTCTTTTTTCAGAAGACAGTGTGTAAAACTGGTTTCCTTGTCTGAATCAATAACGATTCTCGTATAATTGGGGTTCGACCAGAACCGGAGGTCTTTTACCGTTGAAAACCCTTTTGGGAAAAGGGGAAGGGGGGTCTCTTTTGCTGCCGGTTCCTGTTCGGGTATTTTCGGAGGATTAATTTTTTTTTGGAGCAGACCGGCTTTCCTTTTTATATACCGGACTTCCGTTGATTCCACTACAGGGCTTATAATCGAAATCCGTCTGATTTCATCCACGGCCTGGTTTTTATATCTGCTTTTGGGATATTGCTTGATGATCTGTTCGAAAAATGTCAGAGCTTCTTTTCTATCTGAATTTATGTTGGACAATCTGTATAATCCAGCATAAAGGAGACCGGTTTTATACAGCCCTGCAGCAGCCCACGGACCGTAAGGATTGAGCCTGTGTACTTCTTTGTATTTTTGAATACAGTACAGCCAGCTTTTCCGATCTTGCTGTTTTTTCTGATTTTCCAGAAGATACTTATAGCAGGATTCTGCCTGATAGTATTGGTCTTTCGGAGACTTTCCTGCACTTGCAGCAGAACAGAAGATGAATAAGCTGCAAATCGAAAATAATACAATGCGAATTTTTTTATCAATCATGATCATGTAATAATACTGTCTGCTTTTTCCTTTAATTTGCATAAATAATTAATTGCATCAATAGGAGTCATTGTTGAAATATTCAATTTTTGCAAACTCTGGATGATGATTTCATCCGGTTTCTGAAACAGGCTGAGCTGAACCTGTCCTTTTGATGGTTCAGTGTTTGCCCTGATCGATTTTTTTGGCTTGGAAACATTCCGATTATCATGCTCTACCCTTGAAAGAACTTTTTTTGCCTGCCGTATAATTGTTTCCGGTATCCCTGCAAGTCGGGCTACCTGGATACCATAGCTTCTGTTTGTGCTGCCTTCAACAAGTTTTCGAAGAAAAATGATTTCATCATTCCATTCCTTTACCGCAATATTGAAATTCTGCACCCGGGGTTTTTGATCCGCAAGATCGGTAAGCTCATGATAATGGGTGGCAAAAAGGGTTTTGACTCCTTTTCCTTCAAGGTCATGCAGATACTCTGCGACAGCCCATGCAATGCTCAGCCCGTCATAGGTGCTCGTTCCTCTTCCGATTTCATCCATGATAACAAGGCTGCGGGGAGTCGCATTGTTCATAATGTTGGCGGTTTCTTCCATTTCAACCATAAAAGTGCTTTGCCCGGAAGAAAGGTTGTCGAGAGCTCCAACCCGCGTGAAAATTCGATCCGTAATACAGATGGACGCTTTTTGTGCCGGAACAAAGGAACCCATTTGCGCCATAATTGAAAGAATGGCTACCTGACGAAGGACGGTTGACTTTCCGGCCATGTTCGGTCCGGTTATGATCAGAATCTGGTTTTCCGAGTCATCCAGTTTGATTGTGTTGGGTATGTACCTTTCCCCTGTGATCAATTTTTCAACAACAGGATGACGTCCTTCCTGGATATGAATATATCCGTCTGTGTTGATCTCCGGCTGGATATAGTTGTTCTGTTCCGCAATTTCAGATAGATTGAAAATACAGTCAATGGATGAAATGAAGTCGGCAAAACGAAGAATTTCATCATTGGTTTGGATGATTGTTTCCCGGATGTCGGTAAACAGCTTGTACTCAAGTTCCGCCATAAGTTCATGGGCGTTCAATACCTTGGTTTCAAATGTTTTCAGTTCATCGGTGATATACCTCTCCGCATTGACCAGGGTCTGTTTTCGGATATAGTTTCCAGGAACGGATTCTGAATGGGCTTTGGGAATTTCAATATAATAACCAAAAACTTTATTGTATTTTACTTTTAATGAATTGATTTTTGTTTTTTCTTTTTCTTCAGCTTCCAGTTTAACCAGCCAGCCTTTGCCGTCCTGGCTGATTTTTATCAATTCATCCAGTTTTTCATGATATCCGGGTTTGATGATCCCCCCTTCGTTTATGATAGGGGGTGCATCTTCCCGGATGGATTTCTCGATCAGGGTAACAAGATGATTCACCTTTTCAAGGGACTGATCCGTGTTCCCCTGGCTAAATTGAAAAGCATCTGATGTGAGCTTTCTGAGGATATGCAGGATCTCCGGGATTTTCATCAGGGATTTTTTTAAGGCAACCAGGTCCCTTGCATTGGCTCTTCCCATGTTAATCCTGCTGGATAGTCTCTCAAGGTCGTAAATGGATTTCAAAGTTTCCCGAACCTGGAATCTGCATTCGATATTTGATTTTCCTTCTGCCACTGCGGTTAATCGTTTCCGGATCAGATCCATGTCGATCAAGGGATATCGAAGCCACTGTTTTAAACGTCGGCTTCCCATGGCAGTGACACACTGGTCAATAACCCCCAGCAGAGAGCCATGCGGTTTTCCGGTTCGAAGATTTTCAATGAGTTCAAGATTTTTGCAGCTCATCTCATCAACGATCAGAAAACCATCCAGAGAATAGGGCTCTATGCGCTTCAGATGTTCTGTCTTCTGCTTCTGTGTTTCACGTACATAGGCCAACAGGGCGCCGGCAGCTCCAATTCCAACGGTAGCATTTTCACATCCGAATCCTTCAAGGCTTCTTGTCTGAAATTGTTCGATCAGGATTTCCCGACCGGTTTGAGGTTGAAATTCTTTATCCGGGAGAAAGGATATGGGTTTTTCGGAAAAAGCCCGGAGCAATTTTACATGGCTGTTGCTGTCACGCATGGATTCCGGCAACAGGATTTCACTCGGAGAAATGCGCAGGGATTCATCAATGATGGCATTGATCTTATCGGATTCCGTCATTCGGAAGGTTCCGGTCGAAATATCAAGAAAGGAGATTCCGGTGATGGAATGATTGGCAGAGATCGACAGAATAAAATTGTTGGATTTTTCATTCAGCAGGTTGCTGTCGATGATCATGCCAGGCGTTATTACACGGATAACATCTCTTTTTACAATTCCTTTGGCAAGAGCAGGATCTTCAAGCTGCTCGCATATGGCTACCCTGTAACCCTTATCAATCAGACGGCCAATGTAGCTGTCTAAAGCCCGTGCAGGTATCCCACACATGGGGATGGCGTCTTCATTTTTTTTATTTCGGGAGGTAAGCGTGATTTCAAGAATCTTGGATGCGGTTACAGCATCCTCAAAAAACATTTCATAAAAATCACCCATTCGATAAAACAGGATGGCATCGCTATATTTCTCCTTGATGGAGAGGTATTGTCTGACCATCGGTGTTTCTGTGGGGATGCTCATAATAAAATTTAGTACTTTGTTTTTTATATGATACTGTTCTGTTCGATGGCGACTCTTTTCCTGAAACAGCTTCTACTCTGTTACTATCGAAAACTCAACCTTTTTTCCCACGTGAACATTCTTCTGTCAATGGTATAATGTCAAGGTTGCCCCAAAGCCCGATAATGTCATCGATGATTGCAACAGCACCGAGAATTCCATTAATCTTTCCGGCTTCCTGTACGGCAGTTTTAATATCTGCTTTGGATTTGATTCGGTTTCCGATTGCTGTTGCCGCTGCATCTGCAAGACTGCAAGAATGGGAGATAATGCATACTGCATCTGATTTGCCGAAACTGAGAGAATGACCGATTGTACCGGAGGATGTACAAATTGAAAGGGGACGGTTTTCTGGAATCAGACGCAGACCGAGTTTCATACTCAAAGGCGATTTGCCGGCATAGATACCTATGGTAACAGGTTCATTCAACTTCATAAAGACATCTCCACCGTTTTCGACCACAACCTCCTCTGAATGTTCAAGCAGATCCTTACCCACAAACTCTGCGATAGCTCCAGCAACAGCGGCCATGGGGCCGACACCGGCCAGATTGCCGGCTTTGATCATTTCATTGATAATCAGTGGTGCAGGACTCTCTATGTTCCATGGAACCAGTGATGTCGCAAAGCTGGGGTTTCTCTGTATAAAGGCTTCAATATATCCTCGAAACTTAAAAACACTTTCCCGTGCCATATCAAACAGATTTTTGTCTGCTTGAACCGCGATATCAGTCTCTTTCACCATAACCGTGAAAGATACCAGGTTTTTTCTGTTCATGAATTTTCGGTATTCTTCATCACGGTTCATTGGATAAGGAG
The DNA here is from genome assembly GCA_013824585.1 of Desulfobacterium sp. GTDB lineage: Bacteria > Desulfobacterota > Desulfobacteria > Desulfobacterales > SURF-7 > QZKS01. The sequence goes on from PNOB01000003.1 coordinate 35,970, forward strand.
ACCTTTAAAAAAAAATTATAAGGTGTAGACTAATTTTGATCTCATTTTTTCCGGACATAATTCGATAAAATACCGATCGGTCATACCGGCAACAAAATCCCTTACAATTTCAGGATGGGAGTTTTGTTCAAAATATGAATCTGACATATCTTCAAGGAAGTTTGAATAGATACGTGAGGATCGGTTTTTCTTAGAAAGATCTTCCAGAGATGTTTCAAATAAATATTGAAACATCTCCTCAATTTTTTTCGAATTTTTTTTAATACGTTGATTCAGGTAGATGTGTTTATAATTAAATGCTTTCAGGGATTGCAATGCATTTGAGATTTCAGGACTGAACGCAATATAGGGATTCCCATAACTGGTTGCGATCAAGTCGGTCACCAGTTTGTAAACAATGGTTCCATTTGTTTCCCCCAGCAAAGCAACAGAATTTTTTGGCAGGTCGCAACGTGTAATCAATCCAAGCCGTATTCCGTCCTCTATATCCCGCCCGATATAGGAGATTGTATCCGCCATTCTGACAACACATCCTTCCAATGTCATGGGGATAACGGTTTGTAATGATCCTGATGTCATTTCTGTAATGTTTTGATCAAGGATTTCAAATGACCTGTTTTTTTCAGGTTCAAGTCTTTGTGTGTGGGTTTCGCCATCATGGCAAAGAATTCCATCCAGCGTCTGGAGGCATAAGTTCCATCCGCGTCCTTTTTTTTCAAGCTGGTCAAGAAACCGGATGCTCTGAACATTGTGGCGGAAATTTCCGATTCCTGCGGTTTTGCAAAGTCCG
>PNOB01000004.1 GCA_013824585.1 Desulfobacterium sp.
GATGCTGCGCTTGTAAATGTTCCATTGATTCTTGAATTAGCTCTCAATCAGGGCAAAAGGTTTGGTTCCCGATTCAGGTCCGGGGCTAAAAGTATGCCGGTCAAAAAAATGAAGTCCATGGATGATGTCAAAACCGCTTTTGAGGTTCAGCTTGCAGACCAGTTATCCCGGTTGATGAAAGATCTTCAAGCCATTGAAATTGCAAATCGAAAATACCATCCGACCCCTCTTTCAAGCTGCCTCCTGGACGGATGTCTTGAAAGCGGCATCTGCTCAACAGCAGGAGGCGCTCGCTATAATTTTTCCGGTATCCAGTGTGTGGCCCCTGCAGATACCGGCGATTCCCTTTATGCCATTGAAAAATCGGTATTTATGGATAAGAAAATTACGCTCCCTGCTCTGGTGGAACAACTTATCCAGAATCTGCCGGACAAGCAACTCCGGGCTTATTTAAGAGGGATTGAAAAATTCGGCAATGATCATTCTGATGCGGATAAATGGACGGTTTATGTGATTGATAAGTTTACCGATGAATTGAACCGATATCAAAATACCCGCGGCGGCCGTTATGTTACGGGCCTCTACTCGGTTACTTTACATGAATACTACGGAAGAATAACAGGTGCTCTTCCAAACGGCAGGAAAATGGGAGAGAGCTTTGCTTCAGGAATTTCTCCCTCCAATGGAATGGACAGGCTTGGCCCGACAGCGCTCATCAATTCGATCAATCGAATCGATTTTACCAAAACCGCCAATGGAATCAACTTTAACCTGAAATTTGACAGCCAGACACTCCGGGGATCAACCGGTAAGCTTGCATTAAAAAACCTATTGTCAACCTATTTCAGAAAAGGAGGCATGCAGGCCCAGGTGAATGTCCTGGACCCAGCCATATTACTTGCTGCAAAGGAAAATCCGGATCTGTATCCCAATCTTCTTGTCCGGGTTTCCGGTTATTCAGCCTATTTCAACGATCTTTCACCGAAAATGAAGGATGAAATTATCCAGAGAAGCTGTCTTAAAAACTGACCGGTGAATGTTTCATCCCAAAAGCATTGGCAACCTCTTCACAGGTTAACTGCCCCTTGTAAACATTCAGGCCCTGTTCCAAAGCTGAATTTTCCTTCAGGGCTTTTTTCAAACCTTTATTCGCCAATTCCAGAACATATGAGAGAGTTGCATTGGTCAATGCATAGGTTGATGTACGCGGTACAGCACCCGGCATATTGGCAACACAATAATGCACGATGTTATCAACAATATACATTGGATCATCATGGGTTGTGGGTTTGCTCGTTTCTGCGCATCCTCCCTGATCAATAGCAATATCAACCAATGCCGAACCGGGTTCCATGCCTTTAAGATAGTCTTTTTTGATCAGTTTGGGTGCTTTTGCTCCAGGTATCAATACCGCACCGATCACCAGATCTGCATTGAGAATACTTCGCTCCAGATTAACGGGATTTGACATCAATGTCACTGCTTGTGAATAAAAAAGATGGTCTAGGTAGCGGAGTCTTTCCTGATTAATATCGAGAATGGTAACCCTGGCACCCATGCCAATGGCAACCTGTGCTGCATTAATCCCGGATATCCCTCCTCCGACAATGGTTACACGGGCAGGAGCAACACCCGGAACTCCGGATACAAGAAGTCCCTTTCCTCCATTTTTGGCTTCCAGACAGGCGCAACCCATTTGAACAGAAAGCCTTCCGGCTACCGCACTCATGGGCGCAAGCAAGGGAAGAGATCCATTTTCAAGCTGAATGGTTTCATATGCGACTCCGATCACCTTTCGATCCAGCAATACCTGGGTCAGTTTCTGATCCGCCGCAAGATGTAAAAATGTAAATAGAATCTGGCCTTCCTTCATCAAACCGAATTCCGGTTCAAGCGGTTCTTTCACCTTAATAATCAAGTCCGCTTCCGCCCAAACAGCATCCGGAGTATGTAGAATTCGGGCACCGGTTCGTACATACTCCTGATCGATAATTCCAGAACCGTCGCCAGCCCCTTTTTCCACATAAACCGAATGCCCGCACTCTACAAGAGCCGCAACCCCGGCTGGTGTTAATGAAACCCTATTCTCCTTGACTTTTATCTCTTTTGGAACCCCGATTTTCATGGTAAATTACCTCCTGGATCAAAAATGTGATAATGTCTACTTGCTTATTTATTTCCCCGCCTTTGGATGTGAAGAAAGTGCATTTCTGATAAAATGCATCATTCCCTGAATGATTTTTTCATCATGGTCGTTAACTTCTTCACCGACGAATATCTTCATTCTCTCCCGAAAATAATCGGTTGTATAAGAGTACTGTAATAAAAGGATCAAGTTATCCAAACAAAAGGAGGCAACATACTCATCAATTTCAGGATCAACGATTCCTGATTTTTTTGATTCTGAGAGCATGGAACGATAAAACAGTGCAGAGATCGTTTCCATCTTGCGGGAAAGCAATATTGAAAGATGTGATAGCCCTTGGGAAGTAATATCAAGATAGATCTGATTTAACTCCGGATATTTCTTTGTGTACTTCTGGGCAGCCCGTAAGAGTCTTTCAATTTTATCAAAAATATCCCCTTTTTCAAGATCGATTTCAGAAATTACCTTTTCAAGAACCTGATAACCGTAATCCATAACAGTCAAAAACAGGTCTTCCTTGGAATTGAAATAATTGTACATGGACCCGATACTGACCCCTGCCTTTTTTGCAATAACATTGATATTCGCAGCTTTGAGTCCATGCTTTGCAAATTCCGAAACAGCCACAGTTTGGATTTTCTCCCGCTTTTCCGGAGAGATCTTTTGAAAAGCCTCTTTAAAGTGTTTAAGCTGTGTATATCCATCTTTTTGATCTATCTTATATCTATTTTTCATAAAACAAATTCCACTTGACTTTTATACTCTGTTTTGTTTTAGTAAAAAAAATTAGAGTGAGTTATCACTCATTTTTTATGATAGCATATTTTTTCCCCCCAGACAATAGGAGGATTTTTCATGGGTCATGAACTGATTAAAGCCCGACTCAACCTCTATGCTGTAATGAAAAACCTTGAAGATCTCGTGCAATTTGATCCGGAAATGGCCGCTCTATCAAAAACGTGGAATGTGTCCATACAGTTTTCCGTACTATTCGGGCCAAAGGCATTTATCGAGTTTCAAAACGGAAGATGCCGGGTAGAAAAAGGCAAGCTTTCCAAACCCACCATCAGGCTGTTTTTTATCTCTCCTGCACATTTAAACTGGATGATGGATGGCAAGGGATTTCCCATTCCCTTAAAAGGATTTACAAAAATACCATTCCTGAACGGCGATTTTCAAAAACTGACTAAGAAACTGGAATACTACCTTAAGCCGACAGATGATCTCCTGAAGGATGAAAAATACGTTGAACTCAATACCCGATTCACATTAAACACGGCTGCCCATGCCATTCCGGAAATTGGAAACCTGGATCGGATCGGCAAACATGCTGTCTCTCATATCCAGACCGGTGATATTCTCATGAAGATTTTGCCGGATGGACCAGCCGTAACCTTACGGGTTCGAAACGGAATCATAACCCCCCTTCCAGAAGAGACAGACAGGCCCATGGCGTGCCTGTATATGAAAAACATACGGGTTGCAAACGATTTCCTGAATGCAAAACTGGATGCATTCACGGCGATAGCATCCGGTGATGTGATGATTAAAGGTCAAACCCCCATGCTGGATTCCATGGGTCTGATATTGGACAGAATCCCGGTCTATCTGGGGTAAGCATTGAACAGATGATAAAGGCTGTCTATCCGTAACAATGAAGGAATTGCATATGAAATCATACCAATATTCAAAATCACAGGAACTGTTTAAACGAGCCGCAAAGGTTATTCCCTGCGGTATTTACGGGCATTTCAGTCCTGCCCCTCTTGTGCCCGCAACATCCTATCCATTTTATACAGCAAGATCTGCTGGTGCCAGATTCTGGGATGTGGATGGAAATGAGTTTATTGATTACATGTGTGCTTACGGCCCCATGATTTTAGGATATAACCATCCAAATGTTGATCAGGCTGCTGCAAACCAAATCAAGTTATCCAATTGTACCACCGGTGCACCCAGCGTCATGGTTGAACTGGCTGAGTTCATGGTGGACTTGATTCCAGCAGCAGACTGGGTGTTTTTTGCAAAAAACGGTGCTGATGTGACCAACTATTCAACCATGATTGCCCGGGATGCGACTGGAAGGAAAAAAATTGTTATGATCAAAGGCGCCTACCATGGAGCTTCCTCATGGATGCAGGCGCCGGGCCATCATGGGACAATTGAAGAAGATGCTGAGAATATCATCCGTGTGCCTTGGAATGATGTTTCCGCATTTGAAAAAGCAATCGAGAACAATCCAGACGATATCGCCGGTTTTATTGCAACCCCTTATCATGTTCCAGCGTTTGCAGACAATGAACTGCCGGATGAAGGATATTGGAAAAAAATAGAATCCCTTTGCAGAAAAAATGGGATTGTTCTCATTGTCGATGACATACGTCACGGTTTTAGATTGAATATGGGAGGCTCCTGCAAATATTTCGGATTTACACCGGATCTGATATGCTTCTGCAAAGCCCTTGCAAACGGATACCCGATTTCCGCACTCATGGGGAGCCAAGCACTCAAAGATGTCACGGCACGGGTTTTTTACACCGGAAGCTATTGGTTCCAGGCAGAACCCATGGCTGCCGCCCTTGAAACCCTGAAAGAGCTGAAACGGATGGATGGCCCAAAAACAATATTATCCATTGGCAAAAAACTTTTAGATGGACTGGTTGATATGGCTAAAGGTTATGGGTATGATTTAAAGGTAACAGGCGCTCCCTCCATGCCCTACTTGAGAATCACCAATGATGAAAGCCTGATGCTTCACCAGGACTGGTGTGCTGAATGCACCCGACGAGGGGCCTACTTTACATCTCATCACAACTGGTTTCTTTCAACAGCCCATACAGATGAGGATATTCAGCAAACATTTACAATTGCAGATGATGCATTTCAATCCATCAAAAAGCAATATGGTAATCGATTTTAGCACAAAGGGTAAAACAAAACGCAGCAAACACGATAAAAATCCAGCACAACAGGAGGAGAAAATGCCGGTTACAGATCAGGAAATCAAAGTATTACATGAAAAGGCATGCCAGTTACGGAAGGATATTATCGATATCACTTACTGGGCCGGTGGGGCTCATATCGGTGGCGCCATGAGCATGGTTGAAATACTGATCCTTCTCTACTACAAGTATATGAAAATTGACCCAAAAAATCCGACCTGGAAGGAGAGAGACCGGATGGTTCTGAGTAAAGGCCATGGCGGTGTGGGGTATGCCCCGCTGCTTGCCCGAAAAGGATATTTTGATTTTCAAGATCTGAAAGAATTCAACAAATTCAAGTCTCCATTTGGAATGCACCTGGACAGCCTGAAAGTGAAAGGCGTGGATGTTTCCACCGGCTCACTGGGTCATGGCCTTCCCATGGCAGTCGGGATGTCATTAGGAGCCAGGGTACAAAAACAGTCCTGGCTCACATACTGTATTTTAGGTGATGGCGAATGCAATGAAGGCTCGATCTGGGAAGCAGCCATGGCCGCCTCCCATTTTAAGCTGACCAACCTGATAACCTTTGTTGACCGGAATAGACTGATGATCGATGGAACAACAGAAGAGATCATGGGACTTGAACCTTTTGTTGATAAATGGAAAGCGTTTGGTTTTGTTGTTAAGGAAGTGGATGGCCACAATTTCACCGCTCTTGCAGATGCAATCGAATCCGCCCAAAAAGAAACCAAAGCTCCGGTTGTCATCATCGCAAACACATTTAAGGGCAAGGGCGTTGACTTTATGGAAAACAATGTAAAGTGGCATTACGGAGGTCTGGATACAGATCTGGTTGAAAAAGCAAAGGCATCTGTAGACCGAATGTATGAACAGGCGATTAACCTCAAAAAATAGTGACTTGTTTGACAATAAAGAAGAGGAGGGCGCAATGACAGAAGGCTTAACATGGACAGTCTATGATGCCGATACAATGACACAGTCAGAAATATATGGTGAAGTTCTTTGCCGGTTAGGAGAAGAAAACCCAAGAATTGTCGGTCTGTCGGCGGATCTGGCCAACTCCACAAAGATCGGAAAATTTGGCAAAAAATTCCCGGATCGTTTTTTTAATGTTGGGATTGCCGAACAAAATCTTTTTGGTGTAGCCGCAGGTCTTGCCAAAACAGGTCTGATTCCCTTTGTCTCAACCATGGCAGCATTCACCGCCATGAGGGGAGCGGAGCAAGTACGCACAGATATATGCTACCAGAACCTGAACTGTAAAATCATCGCCACCCATGCCGGCACCTCATTTGGCTCTGCCGGCACAACCCACCATTGCACGGAAGATCTTGCAATCATGAGATCTTTCGCCAATATGACTGTGATTGCTCCGGCTGATGGAATTGAAACTGCAAAGGCTGTAAAAGCCTGTGTAGACTACCCTGGGCCAGTGTATATCCGCATTGGAAGAGGGTTTGAACCCAAATTTTATGAAAATGAGGAGTATGATTTTCAAATCGGAAAAGCGATTGAGGTGAACCCAGGTACGGATATTACCCTGATCTGCTGTGGCGTTACCGTACTACAGGCTGCTGAGGCTGCAAAATTTCTCAAAGAAAATGACGACCTGAGTGTACGGGTGCTGAACATGCATACCATCAAACCACTGGATGAAGAAGCAGTGATGGCTGCTGTTACGGACACCAGAAGAATCATCACCTTTGAAGATCATACGATTCTCGGGGGGCTTGGAAGCGCTGTTGCCGATGTAATCGCTGCAAGCGGCAAAGGCTGTGCCTTTTCCAAGGTTGGCATCCCTGACTGTTACTGCATTGTAGGATATCCGGAAGATCTTTGCAGCCACTACAAGCTGGATACCGATGGAATCATTGACAAGGTTCGGGAAGTCATGAAAATGGATTTTGAAGAGGCTGATGACTGGGAAGATGAGGTATAACATGGCTACTGAAAGAGATCTGCTGACCGCACGATTGTTTTTACGGGCGCTGTTTCCGGTGATGAAGGTTGTTCTTTCCGATGTTCCAAAAATGAAAAACCGTTTTAAGGATGTTACTGCAAAAATACAATTTGCAGCTCAAAACAGCGCGGGAGAAGTGGGTGCATATCTTGATTTTCAACAAGGGAACTTAGATATTGTTCAGGGGATCTGCTCGAATCCTGATATCTGTTTCGGGTTCGGCAGTGTAAAAAAAATGAACGATATGCTGGCTGGAAAACCGGTAATACCCAAAATTAAAGGCTTTCTGAAACTCGGGCTTTTAATCAAAATGTTCAGTCTTCTCCTGAGTCTGAAAATCCTGATGCCCAATGTAAGACCAACTGCCGATGATAAAAAACGGCTGAAGATCAAAATGACCATTTACATGATTACCACTGCACTCAGCCAGTATAATAAAGGTGGTGATCCGGAAATGATGCGCTGGACATCCAAACAGCCGGAGCGGATTTACCAAATGTCTGTCGATCATGAAGAAATCGCAGCATATCTCCGGGTAAAGGCGGGTAAAACAAAAGCCGGAAGAGGGTTTTACAAGCGCAGACGTCCCTTTGTGCATATGCGATTCAATGGGATTGACGGCGCGCTTCCGGTTATCCTGAATGAAGTGGATATGGTGACAGCAGTGAAAAACGAATATCTCCGTGTAGAAGGATCACCGGAATATGGACGCGATATCGGGGATTTCATGATGCGGATTCAGAATATGATTACCTAAGAACAACAAGGCCTTTTACCGCTGCTTTCATAAAATCCCCCTTTTGAGGGTAGGGGGGTGTACAACACCTGCTTTTTTACAGGTAGACACCCCCCCTACCCCAAGGGGGGAATAACTTTTAATGGAACAGTTTAGGTGCTTTTTTTAGAATGTCATGGTCAGCCGACTGAAAATACAGAACAGATCATCTGGATCAGTAGTTGTTGATCCGGCTTTCCAGTAATCTCCTGCCATTAAATAAGCAAAGGTCGCTTGATACTCCAGGTTATCCATAAGTTGCCAGGTAAACTTGGCATCCACTTCAACGCCTTGGTCATCATCCCAACCAGTCTTTGTGTCATCTGCGGTTGACATGGCTGCCAGAAGTCCGAGGGTGATGTCGTCTCTCACAAAACCCTTGTAATCCACCCCGATATACGGCATCTGGAAACCATCCAGAAGAGCTCGGGAGTAAGTAATATATCCATCTCCGACGTGATTACCAATTACAGCCCCGGTCACTGGATCAACCCCAAACGAATTGTTCAACCCGTGATAATCGGATGACAGAATAAACATTTTTTCCCAGTCAATGCCTGGTGAAAAATATCCCATTGATTTTTCCTTATCATCTCCATCATTGGCATCACCGGTACGATGAGCCCAGCCCGCCTGAACCGTAACCGGTCCGATATCATAGGTGCCTTCCAAGAAATAGGAGAATGCCTGGGCATCACGATCCGCCGATGTATATCCATCATCTGAATAACTCAGCGTACCGTATACATAATCCAGCTCTGCCTGGATTCCCAACTTATCAAACTTTCCTCGAAAATAGGGTGAGACAAGCCAAACGGCTGCTTCTGTTAAAGGACCTCTCGTCGCGATAATGTTCATTGGATCACTCGCGGAACCACCTGAGGAAACCGGCGCGCCAAGCGCGGCATAGTTTGATTGAAAGGTTGGATTGGCGGTTAAGAATGCGACTACGTTTGCCCCCGGAGTACCGCCGTCCCGCGCAAGTGCTGTTCCATAGCCTACTAATTGTGTTCCATATGCGGTTGGTGAAATGCCTTGTACCCCAAACCTTCTTACCGCATCCTGCTGACCCGGGTCTTGTACACGATTAAAGTCATAGTGACCAAACAGCAGACCAGTATCATATTTTTCCCGTTTATAAATGGTCCCAAGGTAATACTTGTCATTGTCTTTTCCAGTGGTGATTGCCGGATTTGTATCATTTTCCGTAGTTTTTTCCGCAATCAGGGCAAAAATCAATTTACCTTTTGCCACATCCAGAGGAAGTACCCACTTGAAACGGTCTGTATCAGTTTCATCATCCGCCCAGGTTGTACCCCAGGTGACCCCTTCCTGACGTCCCAGCATAAACATACCGACCTTGCTGATGATGGTCATGTATGCCCGGTCAAAATCAATATTCTCAGCATCGATTTCATTCGTAAAGGCCGAATCGTCGGAGTTCCATACTTTTTCAAGCGCATCAAACCGGGTTGTAAGTTTTAAATCTTCAGTCACCTTGAAATCGGTCTGAACCCGGAGTCTCATCTGGCGGTAATACCTTGCCAAATCCGTATCTGCCAGGTTTGGATTGGAGTTGTAGATTCCTTCAATATAATACTGTCCAGTGAAATCCACATCCGCAGCCAAACCTGTGCTGACAGACATCAATGCAAAACAGATTGCAATCAGTAATATGGTTGGTTTTTTCATTAATTATCTCCTTATTTGTCTGTTATTACTTAAAATAAAACAAATCTATTTAATGTTTCGAGTGTAACTTTCCCAGCATCCCTCCTTTCTTAATATCAGGTCGTTGATCGTATTGTTTGGAAATCATAAGATAAAATATGTTAAACTGAATGAAAAAACTTATTTTCTGAAATCGGGTTGCAGGATTCAATATTTTAATGATTTATATTATGGCTTTTGATTATTTATGCTTTGGACAGGTATGTTACGATTTTCAGTAAATCCAAAATAGTCTTGAGAGATATTATCTACCCGATGAAGACGAATGTCAAGTATTTATATAAAATCATGGGTGTTGAATAATAAACCTGGAAAAATCCTCAGTTGCGATATAGCTTTTCGCACTGCGAAAAGCACTTTCTCTCTCTAAAACAAGAGCGTAGATCAGTTCTTCCTGTCCATCGTTGTTGACATCTGCGACACAAAAATCACTCACATATCCGGACAGGTCTTGAGATCTTCGGTTCATTGAAAGTCCCATGCCATCCCAGGTAAAAAACAAAAACCTGGAATTGCTGTAGCTTCTGAATTTTTGAAAAAAACGACCGGAAGAAGAATCATTAAATGGAACAATCACGATTGGTTTTTCCTCTATATTCAGACAAAAAGTTCTTTGCGGCAGATAAAACCGCTCTCCTTCGTTCTTCTGATTTTCCTCAATGGTCTTGACAAATCTTTCTCTGCCGCCATAGGGGACATCACTTTTCCAGGCCACGCTGCCTGTTTCCCTGATCATACACAGCCGATCTCTTGAATCAAAAGCTGCGACAAGATCCTTATTCTGTCCGGTAAATCCATTTGATACGCTAAAAACCATTGTATCACCCGGCAAGCTCTTTTTACTACCAGTCACTACAGTGGTATCTTTCCATGCAAGTTCGTAAATTTCAGGTATATATGCATTTGAAACCCCCTTTTTTTGCCCCAATAGCTGTTTCCCATTTTCTGTGCGAACCACACGGAAATACCAATTTTGATCCTGAATGATCGGAGAGAACTGTTTGCCATCCCACTCCATCACAAATGACATTAAAGAACCTGATCTGGAGTTCTCACATGAAACATAGATTTCTGCTGTTCCATTCTTGTTGATATCCGCAACATCGATTGAAAGATAGGAATGATATTTTTCTCCTTTGATCTCCCCATGATGAACAAACTCTTTTCCCTGTATATGAAAAATATGGATGTCATGACCCGATGCTGCAACAATTTCCATACTTCCGTTTGCATCAATATCTCCAACACCTATCCCGAAGATCTGAATCGGCAGTTCACTGCTTTTCCAGATGCCGGCATTTTCCTCTTGCTTCTTCTGATGTGTCAAACGATCATTTTCTGCTGAAGAAGTGATCGTTTTGCCTGGAAGCGTTACCTTGAAAACCGTTTTTCCGATTTCATTTGCTATTCCTTCCGTTGCTGGAATGAGATCATCCATGGTGTTCATTTTCCTGAAAAAAGACCAGGGCCCTTGATCTCCGGATATATTCACTACCTTTACATCAAGACTCGCATGTTTTCCAACGATGGTAATACTTCCATAAACAACATAATCAATGTTCCATTCCTTATAAATATTGCGGATCTCTTCCGGACGGGTAGCGATTTTTTTAAAGGCTTCAAAATCTGCCTTTGCTACCGGGCTGACAACCACAATCTCCTGGTTACCGGCAAGACGGGATTCCAGTATTTCGGAAACACCCTTCTGTAAATATTCCATTTCCTTTTCTGCATTGATTTGAAACGGCAGTACAGAGATACGATTTCTATCTGCTGCCATAATGTAGGGATTCAATATCCAACCCTGAAAAAAAATAACCATTAAAATTAGTATAAAATCAATAATATATAATCTTTTCACTCCCGCGGCTCCCGATCTTTTTTCGGCTTCTTCCAAGTTATCTGTTTTCAACAGATATGCATTTTGTTCAATAAAACAATTATATTATAACTGAGATACCATATTGCTTGGTATTATGAAAGGGGATTAGAATAACTTTCTGCATTTATTGCCAAAATGTCTTGACTTTTCAATGCCTGCTTGATAGAACTACAGCAAATTATTACTTTAATAGATAAAAAATTAGTATGATTTTAATCCGTTACACAAACGGAAAGTTCAAATATACAAATGGAAAGTTCAAAAAAATTCCCCGTATTTTTATTGAAAATGTTGCTTAATTGAATTTTAAATAGAACAGAAATAGTTAGGCATTAATAAAGTAAAAGACTTTAGGCAATCCATATCCACTATTGACCATTTGCTACAGTTATGCGTTTTATCGCGAATTCTTTTAAGGAGGTGGTGCTGAAGCGAAGTATTTGTTTGTAACACGTTCATTGAATTTTAATTCTGCATAATAAGGAACACCAAACTTCTATTGCTACTAATACAAATTTAGGAGGAAACAGATGATGAAAAAACTTGTAATTTTATTTGCAGTCTTTACACTGGTTGGTAGTTTTGCCCTATCTGCTGTAGCGGCAGATTGGAGTTTTTATGGTTCAGCGCGAATGAAAACATTTCATGAAATAGATGATAAGATCACTACTCAGACCGATCCAGATGACGGAGATACAACCTGGGATCTTCAGGGGAATGCCCGGCTTGGCGCTACTGTGAAGAATGGTGACATCGGCGGTGGATTTGAGTATGGATCAACACCGAACCTGCGAAAACTATATGGAACCTATACCTTTGGCAACAACGAACTGCTTGTTGGACAGACCTACACTCCTGTCAGTAACTATTTTTACGCCAACCAGGTGTGGGGTGATGACAATGACCTGCTTGGTTTAGGTCAGGCCTATGCCGGACGCCTGCCCATGATTCAGCTTACCTTCAACAAAATGGTTAAGGTTGCTCTTGTGAGACCTTCAAGTACAATAACTATTGCTGGTACTGATTTCGATGCCGACGGAACAGTAGAAACTTCAGAAAACCCAGATACGGATGTGATTATTCCAAAACTGGAAGTTTCTTTCAATATGAGCAAAGAAAAATTCTTTGTTGATGCTTTTATGGGAGCCCAAACCTTTAGTGTTGAAAACATTGGAACAACCGGTGGAGATAATGTGGATGTTACTTCCTATGTCGTTGGTGCTGGCGGTGGTGTAACCCTCGGCAAGGCTTATGTCAATGCAGGACTGAGCTATGCCCTCAATGGAGGTAACTACGGACTTGTTTCAACAGGCAGCAACAATAGAGGAACCTATAATTCTACAAGCATTGATGTCAACGACAACACAACCTTATCAGGACTGCTTGTTGCCGGTTTGAAACCCAATGAAACGGTTACGGTTGAAGTGGGTGTTGGATATGACTCCCAGGATCTGGATGTGGCTGGTGCAGAAAAAGATGACACCATGTGTTACTATGTGAATACAACTTACAACATTACCAAAGGTGTATTTGTAGTACCGGAAGTCGGATACTTTGATTACATGGATAGTAATACGGGAGCTGATCAGGGATCAATGCTGTATTTTGGTGCCAAAACCCAGATCAATTTCTAAGCCGTTTGTATCGTAAAAAAATGTAGTCAGTCATTTCAAACCCGGATACGGTCAGACTGTATCCGGGTTTTCTATAAAAATTTATTATTCGAGCCAATTTCAAAAGTCTGTTGTTGTAGTTCCGGCGAAAGCCGAACACGCTGTAAAGCGTAGCGCTATCCAATATTTTCAGTTCTTTTCTGGGTATCGGCTTTCGCCGGTGTGACGCTTTTTAATCGTTTTGAAATTGGCTCATTCTTTTATTTGCTCCAGATCATATGAAACCAGAAAGCTTTTCGGATGACCTCCAATAATTGTTCCTGTTTCCACAATCAAACTGGCAACCAATTCTTTTTTTCCATCCTGATCAATATCATCGATTACAAAACCGGTAATGGTTCCTGATAGATTTCGCGTTTCCCAGCTTGGCACAAAACCGATCCCATCCCAGGAAAGGCCCTCGATATGAGATTGATCGTTTGAACTGAAAAAACTCAATAACGATCCAGAATGATCCGGATTCTTAATAACAATAAGTTCATTTTTTCCATCTTCGGTATTATTGATCCCAATCCGCATGGGATAATACTGCCGGTTTTCAACACCCGGTTCCACTTTGGACAGCATGAAATCAAATGGAAGCCCTGCATATGACCCTTTTCCTGACCATCTTCGATTCCCTGAAGAATCAATGGCTTGCAGTGAACCATCCCTGGTCACAACAACACATATTTCTTCGACAGTATTCAAAAGTCTTCCAAAGGCAAAACCCAATGCATTGGCAGTATTTTCAGGCAAAACCGGATCAGTTGGTTCATACTGGTTATTCTTCCAGACCATACGGACGATTGCACCGCTGAAAATATCGGCTCGACCTGTTCGCTGCATTTGACCCAATAATTGTTTGCCCAGGGTCGGATGCTCAACCACCTTAAAATACCAGGAGGTGTCTTCAATAATTTTGGAATAAACACCCTGGTTGTACTCAACCACAAGAGAAGAAACCGTATTTTTAAGCGCATTCAGGCTGGTAACAAAAATTTCTGCAAAACCGTTTCCATTGATATCAGCAATATCAATACTGATCAGGTTCAGGTCATCATCGGAAAAAATCGTTTGTTTTTTTACAAGCCTTGATTGGTGAATTTGATAAAGATCGACTGCATGAGGTGAGAGGATAAAAATCTCTTTGATATCATCATTGTCTGTATCACCAACAGCCAGACTATAGATAATTGTTTCAATAGGCTCACTTTTCCAAAAACCACTCATAGCCTTTTCCTGTGAACTGTGATGTGTGATAATTAATGATGAATCTGCGTTATTATTTTTTCCGGATTCCTGTACACCTTTTGTATGTTCTTGTTGAGCAGCGGTATTTAAAAATGCTTTGTTAATTTCACCTGCAAACCCATTGATCTCCGGAATGATTCCATCCACTGAAGACAATTCTTTGGATAAGTGTACCGGTAATCTCGATCCTTTCAAATCAAATGCTTTTCCCTGGACATTTACATGATTGCCAAAAACGGAAACACTGCCATACACAATATAATCTGCCCCTAAATCCCGACCGATCTTTTCTGCTTTTTCATTGGTCAGAGACCCTTTACCATCTTTCATTGCTTCTGCAATACGTTCCGGGTCTATCACTCTTGTTTTTCCTTGCTTTGACAAATGAAAAGTTAACATCTCCGTAATCCCGTTTTGCAAATATGTATAATCCTTTTCCGCATTGACTGTAAACGGGATGACAGCCACTTTTGGCAGGGGATTCGCCAATACATTCATTGGAGCAAGCAGAATTAAAAAAACGATCGCATAAAAGAAAAATATACGATTCTTTAATATCAAAATTTTCACAGATTATCCTCCCAATTTGTCCTGCAGGATCTTGTTCACTATTCCGGGATTTGCCTTGCCACTTGTTTCCTTCATAACCTGACCCACAAAAAATCCGATCAATTTTCTTTTACCCCCCTTATAGGCTACCACTTCATCAGGTGAAGCATCAATTACTTTTTGAACAACCGCTTCAATGGCAGAGCTATCCGTAACCTGAACCAGTCCTTTTTCATCTACAATCTGCCTGGCAGACTTTCCGGTTTCTGCCATTTCATCAAAAACAGCTTTGGCAATCTTTGCACTGAGCACATCTTCTGAAACCAGTTTTAACAGTCCCGCTAAATTTTCAGCAGTCACCGGCGATTCCTCTATGGTCTTGCCCTGTGCATTCAAAAGCCCCAGAAGGATGCCTGTAATCCAGTTGCAGACCGCTTTGGGCTCTGAAAAAATGGTCACACAGGCCTCAAAATAATCCGCCAGCTCTTTACTCGATGTAAGTCGCTCGGCATCCTGCTCCGGAAGTGAATACTGATGGATAAATCGATCGGTTTTCTCATCCGGCAGCTCTGGCAGATCATTTCTTACCTGATCAATCCACGCCTTATCAATAACCAATGGAAGCAGATCCGGATCTGGGAAATACCGATAATCGTGAGCTTCCTCTTTGTCACGCATGGAATATGTTTTCTGGGAATCCGGATTCCACAGACGTGTTTCCTGAATTACCTGCCCACCTTCCTCAAGAATAGCCTGCTGACGGCGAATCTCATAATGAATTGCCTTTTCCACATGTTTAAAAGAGTTTAAATTTTTCAACTCTGTACGTGTTCCAAATTTTTCATCCCCTTTTGGACGAAGCGAAATATTCGCATCGCAACGAAAACTTCCTTCTTCCATATTTCCATCACAAATCTCAAGATACCGAAGTATTGAACGCAATTTTTTCAAATACGCACCCGCCTCTTCCGGAGATCGAATATCCGGTTCACTTACAATTTCAATCAATGGAACGCCGGTTCGATTCAGATCAACATGGCTCATTGGGCGATGAGGATCATGATTCAACTTTCCAGCATCCTCTTCCATATGTATTCTGGTGATCCCGATTTTTATTGCAGTCCCATTCACCTCAATCTCCACCTCCCCGAACGCTGCAATGGGAAGTTCATACTGGGAAATCTGATATCCTTTGGGAAGATCCGGATAAAAATAATTTTTCCGAGCAAACCGACTGATTTCAGCAACCTGGCAACCAGTTGCCACAGCCATTCGCAAAGCATATTCCACTACTTTCTTGTTCAGCACTGGAAGAACACCTGGCATTCCGAGACACACCGGACACACATGGGTATTGGGTGGTGCACCGAATGCTGTTGAACAAGAACAAAAAATTTTTGATTGGGTCTTAAGTTGGGCATGCACCTCAAGCCCAATAACTGGTTCAAATTCCATGTTGATTCCTTTATGGTAAATTCATCAATTGCAATTATAACATAAGAAAATCACCCTACTAAAATCGTTTAACCCTGTCAATTTGATTGAGTTAGACTTCCGGGAAAAACCAACAAACGAAAAACTTGCCGCTTGATTTCATGCAAACCCATTAAATACCGTTATTTATCACGTTGCTTAATAGATGAGCCAGTCCATGGACCTTCACTGACTTATACTTTTCTGGCATCAGCATATGACCATTTCATGCTTGCTGCCGGTATTTTTTCATGATACTCGCCTTTTGTTGACAAGCGGATTGAGCTGTTTCTTAAAAGTTCAAATAAATTGACACTTCATAAACCTGCTTACCATTAAGATCGTATGAGATCTCAGAAGGTTATTATGACTTTTTTTCTATGTGTTATTGGGATGGTAATGATTCTGGAAGGACTTCCATATTTTGCATTCCCAGAAAAAATAAAATTTTTTATATTAAAAATTACTGACACCCCTGACCAAACGTTGAGGGTGATAGGACTTTTGCTGATGCTCTCCGGACTTGGTCTTGTGTACCTTGGAAAACAAATAGGATAAATAATTCATGTATCAGGTGTCAGACTACGATTTTGCACTTCCGGAAACACTAATAGCACAGGAACCCAATAACAACAGAGATCAATCCAAACTTCTTGTCCTTGACAAAAACTCAGGTAAAATCAAACATCAATCTTTTTTTGAAATCGTTGAGTTACTCTCCCCCTCTGACCTGCTGGTGGTGAACAACACAAAGGTTATTCCCGGCCGCCTTTTCGGGCGTAAGGAAACCGGAGGCCAGGTTGAACTATTATTGCTGGACTATATTGAAGGCATGCAACAGCTTGATAGTAAGGGAAAATTTGAATGCCCATGTTTGATTAAAGCATCCAAACATCCTAAAAAAGGATCCTGGATACATTTTGATAGGGATCTAAAGGCAGAAATAATTGAATTCAAAGAAGGAATACACCGTGTTCGTTTTTGGTCCACTGGGCATTTTGAAACCATTTTAGATACCATCGGCAAGGTTCCACTTCCTCCATATATTAAACGGGACAACGATTTGAATGCGGTTGACGATCGAAACGTCTATCAAACAGTATATGCAGAAAAAAAAGGAGCCATTGCCGCTCCAACTGCAGGACTTCATTTCTCACCACAGCTTATTGAAAAAATAAAATCAAATTGCATCCCGATCGTTGAAATTACTTTACATGTAGGATATGGAACGTTTTTACCAGTCCGGGTAAATGATATCCGAAACCATAAAATTCATTCGGAAAGATTTTATATCTCCCAAAATGCCGCTGCTGCGATCAACCAGAAAAAGAAAGAAAAAGGCCGAATCATAGCTGTAGGAACCACATCGGTCCGAACACTTGAGCATGCGACTAACAAAGACGGAATCGTTGTAGACGGATCAGGAACATGCGATCTGTTTATCTATCCGGGATATCAATTTCAAACTGTAAGCAGCATGATCACCAATTTTCATCTTCCCAAATCATCTTTGATCATGCTAGCATCTGCCTTTGCCGGTCGTTCAACTATTCTCTCCGCTTATGAGGAGGCAATACAAAAAAATTACCGTTTTTTCAGTTATGGAGATGCAATGTTCATTACATGATAGCAGGGATACCCAACTTTAAAATATGTTACGCTTCACTACAATAGCCAAATCAATTGAAACACGTGCCCGAGCCGGAATTATCGAAACCCTGCATGGCAATATCGAAACCCCCATATTCATGCCCGTGGGTACGCTGGCAACAGTAAAATCTTTGACAACAGCGGATCTGGAGGCCTGCGGCGCACAAATCCTTCTAGGGAATACCTACCATCTTTATTTGCGACCGGGTTGTGACGTGATTGAAAAATTTTCCGGCCTGCATCAATTTATGAACTGGAACCACCCTATCCTAACCGACAGCGGAGGGTTTCAGGTTTTTTCTCTCGCAAAACTGTCTAAAATTTCAGAACAGGGGTATTCATTCCAATCCCACATTGATGGATCAAAACATATACTAACCCCTGAAAAAGCAGTTGAGATCCAAACCAGCCTCAATTCCGACATCCTGATGTGCCTGGATCAGTGTATTGCTTATCCTGCCACAAAAAATGAAGCAGAAAATGCGCTCGAATTAACCACAAGATGGGCCCAGCGATGCAAACAGACCTGGATGAAGACCCATCAAAGCAATTCCCTGTTTGGCATTATTCAAGGGGGTATGTTTCCGGAGCTGCGAAAAAGATCTGCAGAAAATCTTGCCCATCTGGACTTGCCTGGATATGCCATAGGAGGCCTCAGTGTCGGCGAACCCAAAAATCTGATGCTTGAAATCGCAGAAGAAACTCTTCCACTCTTACCATATGAAAAACCTCGCTACATCATGGGCGTTGGAACACCTGAGGATCTGGTGGAGATGGTTTCCCTTGGGGCTGACATGTTTGACTGTGTAATGCCAACCCGTAATGCCAGGAATGGCCAACTCTTTACCAGCAGAGGTACTGTCAATATTTCCAATGCCAAATTTCGAACAGAAACAGAACCAGCCGATCCTGATTGTGAATGCTATACATGTCGGAATTACTCTTTGGCTTATCTCCGGCATCTGTATATGAACAGAGAACTTCTTGCATATCACTTAAATACGATTCATAATATACACTATTATATCCATCTGGTTCGAGAGATGCGCCAAGCGATTACCCAAGATAACTTTCAGGAATTTAAAAATATATTTTATAAAAAACGAAATCAACACCACCAAAAACAGGAAAAAATTCATGCTTGAAAAAGTACAGGGTGTCCTGAATAAGATCAGACCCATGCTCCAGAAAGACGGTGGTGATGTGGAACTTATCAAATTTGAGTAGCCATTTTTTTTCAGCGCTTTCAAAACAACAACTCTATTATTTTATATTACTGGGAGGTTAGTATGACAATTGCCGGAAAAATTGAACACTTTATTTCCAAATCATCCTGGATCAGAAAAATGTTTGAAGAGGGGACCCGACTGAAAGAACAGCATGGTGCAGAAAATGTGTTTGACTTCAGCTTGGGCAACCCATACCTTCAACCACCTGATAAATTTAGGGATGTGCTTCAAAATTTGGTTAAAAACCCGGGCCCTTGTGACCATTCCTATATGCCCAATGCTGGATATCCATATGTTTGTAAAAATGTGGCAAGTTATGTGTCTACAGAACAAGGCGTGCAGATCTCAGCCAGTGAAATCATCATGACCTGCGGTGCAGCTGGTGGTTTGAATGTAATACTAAAAACCCTGCTCAACCCGGATGAAGAGGTTATCACACCAGCTCCTTATTTTGTGGAGTATGGATTTTATGCAGACAACCATGGGGGAAAGCTGGTAACGGTTCCAACAAATGAAGATTTTACACTCGATTTGCAAAAAGTCTCCTCTGCCATTTCCGATAAAACCCGTGTGGTTCTGATCAATTCACCCAATAACCCGACCGGACAGGTCTACAATAGAGAAAGCCTTGAATTGTTGGGTTCCCTGCTCAGAAAAAAAAGTAAAGAGCAGGGGAAAACAATCTATCTGGTTTCCGATGAACCCTATCGAAAAATTGTGTATGACGGCATTGCAGTACCAAGCCTGTTTACCTGTTATGATGACAGCATTATCGTGACCTCGTTTTCAAAGGATATTTCCATCCCTGGAGAGCGAATTGGATTTATCGCCGTAAACCCAAAAGCAGAATACAAGAAAAAACTGACTGCTGGAATGACCTTGGCCAATCGAATCCTTGGTTTTGTCAATGCCCCGGCTCTCATGCAGCGAGTAGTAGGAGAACTTCAGGGTGAAAGTGCTGATATGAGCTTGTATGCAAAAAAACGGGAAATTTTGTGCAATTCACTTTCCGATTTTGGATATGAATTTAAAAAACCAGCAGGTGCTTTTTATCTGTTTTGCAAATCACCCATTCCTGATGATGTTGCATTTGTAAGAACCCTACAGGAGGAATTGATCCTTACTGTTCCTGGAAGCGGATTTGGAGGGCCTGGTCATTTCCGGATTGCCTTTTGTGTTGACAATGATACCATTATCAGGGCATTACCGGGATTTAAAAAATCAATTGAAAAAACACTTTGATCGTCAGAATATTGTAAACAGATTAACACCTGATCGAAATGCAAATTTTGAAAGTTGTTTGGCTTTGTTAACCATTTTACGATAACAAATGTGTGCAACTGCGCTTTGTGCAGTCGATGTCAGCTAGTACCCAAAAGGAGCGTCATATGAAAATACTAAAAATTGATCATCTTGGAATCGCAGTAAACAGCATTAACGAAGGAAAATCTTTTTGGACCGATGTTCTTGGCCTTGCGTTTGAAGGATCTGAAACAGTTGCCGAGCAGAAAGTGACAACCGCATTCTTTCCGGTCGGTGAAAGTGAAGTCGAACTTTTGGAATCAACCGCACCAGATGGGCCGATTGCTAAATTCATTGAAAAAAAAGGCCAGGGAATTCAACATATTGCATTTAGAGTTGAAAATATAGAAACCGCTTTGGCTGAACTAAAGGAAAAAGGAATTCAACTGATTGATCAAAAACCCAGAATAGGAGCTGGCGGTGCAAAAATAGCCTTTCTGCATCCCAAAGCCACCAGTGGTGTTCTTGTGGAGTTGTGTGAACGGTAACACTACAAAGAAGTAGCCTTTATAAGTTATCGTGCCGATTTTCCATGCTTGCAAATAATCGGCACGATAACTCACTTCAGCGCACACAATTGTTTTTTTTGATATGAAGTTCCCTGCATGGATGCAACCTGATCACCTGTTTCATCGAAAATATCAATCTGAAAAAAGCCGATTATGCGTTTCCAATGGGTTCTATATAGATAAGAGGGTTTTCCCTATCCTGATCTTGCAGCGTAAAATCATCTTTCAAACGATTTTTAAGTACTTCAAGCATATATGTAACCTTTGAAATAATAAGCCCTTTTATCATATAACCAATGGTAAATCGCTGAGAGGCTGTATGGCAGTCCACATTCAGTTTATCAATTATTTCATGAATCACAGGTGTAACCTTCTTATAGATCTCCTCCTGAACCGTGTCCATTTTGCCCTTTTCCTTGGCTCCCCAGATTGCCGGAACAATATAGGTTACTGACTCATTCAACAATTTACTCTTGTATGCATCTACAATATCAAGAGCTGCCTTATTCAACAGCGGTTCAATCAACCGGGGTACCCTCATGATATCCTCAGAAATCTCAACATCCTTTTTTCTCTCTCGCTTGCCTAAAAATTGCCATAAAAATTTCACGGTATCAATACCCCCCAGAATATTTGACATCTTTAAAAGCTTTGTTCGCGTTAATCTCAAAATGTCAATTTTGGAATCAAAAAAATGCATTGTGCCCAAATATCAATTCGTTGATTACTGCAGTGAAACCTCGTTCACATAATATACCAAAAGACATAATTACAAACCTCGGTACCTGTCAAGAAAAAGTTCAATAAACTGATCTTTAGACCGCTGCTTTTTTCCGTAAACTTAGCGAAACAATTAAACATGATGCTTTTTGTGGATCAAAAAATACCAGAGTCACTATTTTTGGCAGAGAGAATCGACTGGATACACAATAATATTATCTTGGCATACAAGATCTATTTTTTTAATATTTTTCTTGACAAAACAAATTATAATAATACAATGTTTTGGTTTTAAACCTTGTTAAAAATTTTGTTATAAGGAGGTATTGAATCATGTATGCGGTCATCGCCACAGGCGGAAAACAATATAAAGTTGAAAAAGGTGAAACCCTGAGAGTTGAAAAACTTCCTGGTGAAATTGGAGAAGAGGTGTCTTTTGACAATGTTCTCATGTTTTCGGATGGAGAAAAAGTCAGAATTGGCCAACCTGCTGTTGAAGATATGGCTGTTCGGGGGCATATTGTAGAGCAGGGAAAAGCCAAAAAAATAATTGTATTTAAATACAAACGCCGTAAAAAATTTCGCAAAACCCAGGGACATCGTCAGCAGTATACTGCAGTAAAAATTGACAGTATAGGAGCATAATACAATTGCTTAAGTGATAAAGGAAAGTGAAATGGCACATAAAAAAGCAGGTGGTAGCACTCGAAATGGACGCGACAGTAATGGTCAGCGCCGCGGAGTTAAAGTATACGGCGGACAAAACGTCAGGGCTGGCAATATTATTGTACGCCAGGTAGGGACAAAAATTCACGCTGGTGAAAATGTTGGTACTGGAAATGATTATACTCTTTTTGCTAAAATAGATGGCAAAGTTACCTATGAACGGATGGGAAAAGACCGGAAAAAAGTCAGTGTTTATTCCACGTGAAATTTATAGATGAAGCGATTATTACTGTCCAATCCGGCAATGGTGGCCGAGGTTGTGTCAGTTTCAGACGTGAAAAATTCATTCCCCGCGGCGGTCCTGACGGTGGAGACGGTGGGAACGGCGGGGATGTAATATTTATTACTTCATCAAAAAAAAGGACTCTTTACCAATTTCGTTATCAGAAATTGCTACGGGCTAAAAATGGAGGCCCTGGTCTGGGCCAGCAGAAAACCGGAAAAAGCGCACAATCTCTGGTTATTGAAATCCCCCCTGGAACCATCATCAGCGATCCTGAAACCCAGGAAATTATCCATGACTTCATCAGCCCGAATGACGAATACATTGTAGCCAAAGGCGGAAGAGGCGGTCAGGGGAACAAACGATTTGCAACTTCCACCAATCGAGCGCCACGATTTGCACAACCCGGAGAACCAGGTCAGACCATCAAACTGAAAGTGGAACTCAAGCTCCTTGCTGATGTAGGGATCATCGGCTTTCCGAATGCAGGCAAATCTACACTACTCAGTGTTCTTTCTTCTGCACGTCCGAAAATCGGAAACTACCCATTTACCACACTAACCCCCACACTTGGGATCGTTCATACGGACAGAGGAGAACCTTTTGCGGTTGCTGATATACCCGGATTGATTGAAGGTGCACATTCCGGGGCTGGATTGGGTATCAAATTTCTACGACATATTGAGAGAACCAAAATTCTGGTCCATCTCATTGATGCATCAGCAATAAATCCAGAAAAACCGCTTGATTTATATAATACAATCAACAGGGAACTATCTCTATATAGCAGCAAACTTGCTGAGAAGCACCAGATCGTTGCTTTAAATAAATTGGATATCACGGAAGCTCAAAAAAATGCTGACGCTTTTCAGTCAAGCATAAAAAATAAAAAAGTCATTTTAATTTCTGCTGCAACTGGCAAAAATATCTCAAACTTGAAACAAGAAATTAGCAAGCAATTAGAACAATTGTATGATGAATGATCAACAAAAAATCTTTTCTACGGCAAAACGAGTTGTTATTAAGGTGGGTAGTAATGTTCTAACCGCAGATCACGGCCTCAACATTTATTCAATCCAGATCATCAGTGAGCAGCTCAGACTCCTGTTTGATAAAAAGATTGATGTTGTACTGGTGTCCTCAGGTTCTATGGCTGCTGGATTTAAAAAAATAGGTCTTCCAAGCAGGCCAACCGACATTCCCGGCAGGCAGGCAACCGCAGCGGTCGGTCAAGCTGGACTGATTCTTGAATATGAAAAAGCGTTTGCAAAATACGACAAAAAAGTAGCTCAAATTCTACTTACGCAAAGTGATTTAAATCATCGAAAACGGTATTTAAATGCGCGGAACACCATTAATACACTACTTTCGTGGGGTATTCTTCCCATTATCAATGAAAATGACACCGTGGCCACAGAAGAGATTAAATTCGGAGATAATGACAATTTATCCGCCATGATTTCTCTTCTTATAGATGCGGATATTCTGATTAATCTAACCGATATTGATGGATTGTATACAAAGGACCCCAGAACAAACCCAGATGCAGTATTGATTCCGGTCATTGACAATATTGATCACAAAATTAAAAAAATGGCCAGTGGCATCCCTGGTGCCCTGGGAACCGGAGGCATGCTGAGTAAAATTCATGCTGCTGAAAAAGTTACAACCGCCGGGATTCCCATGGTGATTGCCAACGGAAAAGATCCAAATACCCTTTTGGATCTTTTTTCAGGAAAGAAATTAGGTACCTATTTTCTTGCCAAAACAAATAAACTTTCAAGGCGAAAATGCTGGATCGCTTTCTCTCGCAAACCAAAAGGAAAAATTCAGATCGACAGTGGTGCTGCCCACGCCCTGCTTCATAATGGGAAAAGCTTGCTGCCTATTGGAATTGTAAGTGTTGAAGGCTCATTTATGATCGGAGATTGTGTTGAATTCTTTTCAGATAACGGCCAGCAACTTGGAATCGGGCTTGTAAATTACAGTTCTGCTGATATTTTAAAGATTATGGGCCGCCGAACCAACCAGATTGAATCTGTTTTGGGATCTAAACCTTATGATGAGGTGATACATAGAGATAATCTTGCGATTAGAAGAGAAAAATAGTATCAATGTGAGACCTGTTTTGGAACAGACATCTGTTTGAAAGAAAGGATCAGAAAACAGCAATAGAAAATACAAGGAGAAAAGATGTCCATTCAATCCACCATTATGGAAATGGCATACGCCGCTAGAGCAGCGTCCAAGCAAATCGCAATATGCTCTTCAGATCAAAAAAATGCCTCTTTATTAAAAATTGCTGAAAAATTACAACAAAACGCTTCATTGATTCAAAATGAAAATATAAAAGATGTAAATTTAGCAAAAGAAAAAGGGCTCTCAAACGCCATGATCGACCGACTGACGATTACGGATGCAACCATCGCATCGATGATTCAAGGGCTACAGGAGGTTGTACAACTCCCCGATCCAGTAGGCACAACATCTGCCTCATGGAAAAGACCAAATCAATTACATATTTCCCGGATGCGTATTCCATTAGGAGTCATTGGCATCATATATGAGTCACGACCCAATGTTACCATAGATGCCGCCGGACTTTGCTTAAAGGCTGGAAATGCCGTTATCTTACGAGGAGGCTCAGAGGCAATTCATTCAAACCAAGCGCTTGCAAAGACAATTCATGAAGCTCTTGCCGAAACCGGTCTTCCAAAAGAAATCGTACAAGTTATTCCGATTCCAAACCGTGAAGCAGTAACCTGGCTTTTGCATCAGGAAGAATATATTGACCTGATCATTCCAAGAGGTGGAGAAAGCTTGATCCGTTTTGTTGTGGAAAACTCTAAAATACCGGTATTAAAACATTATAAAGGCGTTTGTCATGTTTATGTGGATGATGGGGCTGACCTGGAAATGGCTGAAAAAATCTGTTTCAATTCTAAAGTGCAACGTCCTGGAGTATGTAATGCCATGGAAACCATGTTGGTTCATAAAAATATTGCGGAGCTCTTTTTACCTGTTATGGGAAACCAATTTTCAAATGCAGGAGTTGAAATCAGGGGCTGCCCTGAAACCTGCCGCATTCTGCCACAATCAAAGCCAGCGATGGAAGAAGACTGGCCAGAAGAATTTCTAGATCTGATTCTTGCTGTCAAAGTTGTGGAAGATATGAATTCCGCTCTTGAACATATCAGAAAATATGGTTCAAATCATACTGAAGCTATTGTCACAAAAGATTACAGTCGGGCACAAAAATTTTTAAAGGAAGTGGATTCCTCGGTTGTTCTTGTAAATGCCTCCACCAGATTTAATGATGGAGGGCAATTGGGTCTAGGTGCGGAAATTGGTATCAGTACTTCCAAACTCCATGCTTTTGGACCAATGGGTTTGGAAGAACTCACAACAACAAAATTTATTGTACTTGGAGAAGGTCAGATTAGAGAGTAAATTCCCAAAAATCTTTTTTAATAGGATTATTCATGCGAATTGGCCTGTTTGGTGGTACGTTTAATCCAATCCATTTTGGTCATATCAACGTCTCTAAGGAGATTAAAGAACAGTTTGAACTGGATACGATCTATATGGTTCCTTCAGCAATACCGCCACATAAAAAAAGGCAGGAAGTAGCTGACGCTCAAGATCGCCTGAATATGACCCGGCTCGCTGTATCAAATCTGGATGGTTATCTTGTATCAGATATTGAACTCATTCGGTCAGGACCTTCATATACCATCGATACTATAAATCATTTCAGCAAAATACTTCCTGAAAACACAAAAACATATCTCATTTTAGGAATGGATTCATTTCTTGAAATCGATACATGGATGTCATATAAAGAATTGTTTACCAAACTGCCTTTGATCATCATGTCAAGGCCGGGAACCGAACACGTGAAACTTCAGCAACTCAAAACATATATTCAGGAAAAAATTTCTGATAATTACTGGTTCCAAGAAAAAAAAAACTGTTTTTTGCATCAAACAAATCGATCAATATATCTTGTTACAGTTACACCTTATGATATTTCCTCCACTGAAATTCGAAAATTAATCCGTCAACAAAAACCCCTGCAAAATTTAATACCAGAACAAGTTGAGCAGTATATCAGGAGTGAAGGGCTATACATATGACGTCCGATTTTGATTTATCCATAGAACCCTATATCACGGCTGTTTGTGGAAAGAAAATAAAAGGGCTGGCGATTCTGGATGTTCGCAAATTAACTTCCATTGCGGATGTGTTTCTAATCTGCAGTGGTAACTCAAACAGACAGGTTACATCTGTTGCTGAACACATAAAAAAAGAACTGAAAAAAAAGGGAATAAAACCATTACATATGGAAGGAGTCAAAGAAGGACAATGGGCTCTTTTAGACTATGGCCATGTAATCATACATATTTTTTATGAGCCTGTGAGAATCTTTTATAACCTTGACGGTCTTTGGGAAGATGCCAGAAAAATAAATGCGAATACGGATATGAATCCTGTTTCTGCCAACCATTCATAGACCAAAGCGGAGCAATCGAATGAAAATAATAAAACCCTGTATACTCATCATTCTGGATGGGTGGGGCCTCAATCCTTCAATTATAGGGAATGCAGTTGCCCAGGCAAAATTGACCTATTTATCCAAACTCACTGAAACATATCCTCACACCCAGCTTCTATGTTCTGGTGAGGCAGTTGGGCTTCCGGATGGAGTTATGGGGAACTCAGAGGTCGGACATTTAAATATTGGCGCCGGACGTGTGGTCTACCAGGATCTTCTCCGAATCGACAAAGCGATTCAGGATAAATCATTCTTTAAAAATAAAGGGTTAACGAATGCAATCTTAACAGCAAAAAAAAATAAATCCAGTCTTCATATCATGGGATTGGTATCGGATGGAGGAGTTCACAGCCAGATGTCCCATCTGTTTGCCCTTCTCGAACTTGCAAAACAAAAAAAACATAACAAAATCCATATCCATGCAATTTTAGATGGACGGGATACACCACCGGATAGTGGAGTAAACTTTATTCAGCAATTACAAGATATGATTAACAGGCTTGATATCGGGTCTATTACCAGCATATGCGGGAGGTTCTATGCAATGGATCGCGATACAAGATGGGATCGAACCCAGAAAGCGTATCAATTGTACACCCAATCACAAGGTTTGAAAGAAGCAGATCCGGTTCAGGCTGTTAAAAATGCCTACTCAAGAGGAGAAACAGATGAATTTGTTCAACCGATCGTCATCAACCCTGAAGGAACAATTTCAGATGATGATTGTATTATTTTTTTTAATTTTCGTGCAGACCGGGCAAGACAGATCACACGAGCCTTTACAGATCCTGAATTCAATAGCTTTAAAAGAGATGTTTGTCCCCGAATCGCAAACTATGTTTGTATGACCCTGTATGATGAAAAATTTAAACTTCCACTTGCCTTTCCACCACATCATCTGGAAGGACTCCTTGGAGAAGTTGTCAGTAAACAGGGGCTATCCCAGCTTCGTATTGCAGAAACCGAAAAATATGCTCATGTGACCTACTTTTTCAATGGCGGAGAAGAAAAACCGTTTCCCGGCGAAGATAGATGTTTAATTCCGTCACCAAGAGAGGTTGAAACCTATGACAAAAAACCAGAAATGAGTGCATCGCCAGTAGGTGATGAGGTTGTGTCCCGCATCCAGTCAGGTCGCTATGATTTGATTGTTTTAAACTTTGCCAATATGGACATGGTTGGTCATACCGGTGTAATTCCTGCTGCTATTAAAGCATGTGAAGCGGTTGATGAGAATATGAAAAAAGTGGTCACCGCCATTCAAGCTTTTGGAGGGACCGCCCTGATCACTGCGGACCACGGAAATGCTGAAAAAATGCTTGATGATAATGGTCATCCGCACACCGCCCATACAGTCAATCCCGTTCCATTGATTATTGTGAACGAAGAAATGAAAAATATCAAACTCCGCCCAGGGATACTCGGAGACATCGCCCCCACTATCCTGGATATCATGGGAATTGCCAAACCTAAACAAATGACAGGGAAATCCTTGATCTTATGAAACGAATACAGTTACAAACTCTTCCTGCATAAAGATAGGAGCGGGAAAAATTAATTTTCCGCTCCTATGATAGTATGATGATCAATGCTGCGGATAAAAACAGAATTTATATACCGGCAATATCCTTTCCGCAATGTTTACATATCATTGCTCTCTTTTTAATGATTTCTGCACAAAACGGGCATTCTCTGGTAAAAAAACGATTGTGAATTTTTTGAATTGATTCCTGAACAGCCTCGGTTAACTTGACATTCCCGAAACGAGAACTCCGGAGGGTTTCAATCACTTCAGTATCACCAAAATCTCCTATCATTTGAGCTGCTTTTAACCTTACACGGTTGGGTTCTACAGCATCAACCAACAGCTTGAGCATTTCCACCCAATCCTTTGAAACATAACAATCCGCAAGTATGGAAAAGCCCCTCTTTGTCGCTTCTTTTAATCTTTCCTGTGCAGCAAGAACTTCATCATCAATAATCTGTCCCTTTGCGCCATCAGGGCTAAATACTGGGATGCATTCAAATTGATCTGTTCCAGGATAATTCATGCAGCGGTGGGATGCATTATGGGCAAAATTCTCCCTAATACTCTCCCATCCTCTCTTATACAAAGAGCAATCATCATTAAAACAAATATATAGATAGGGTGTCCCCCAACCCAGCCCATCGCCTAATGCAATATCAGGTACATCCCATAAGCTCATCACCATATCGCAATAAGGACACTTGGGCTTATTCTGGGAAAGAATTTGTTCAAGTACCTGCTCTTTTGTCTCAAATGCCATCCATTTATCTCCCCAATTCTTTTTACATAAAACCTGGCCTTTAAGGAACAGGTCTTACCAGTTAATAACAAAACACAATTTACATCCGGTATTATTGTAGCCCAAACATAAGTCCCTTTTTTGATTTGTCAAATCTTGGATATGCTGCACTTCTGCTTTTTGGAATTGGAAAGTATCCTCACAAATCTGGATTTTTACAAATCCATAATAAATTCATATTTGACAAAACTTCTCCCTCACTTTATAGTCAAAATCTATCTATTGCAATCTTGGTTCTCCTGCACATGAATTAATCATAAAAAGCATCCATTATCGCAATCTCTTGTTACATAAAGAGTAAGCTTATTGGTTTGTAAAACCTGACCGTTCTGCATGATAAAAGAAGGTAATTCCCTGCTCCATACAAAATTGGAAAGGAACATTTTTGTGAAAATAATTATCGGCGTTTCCGATATGAAAATGAGTAATGATATTGAAACAACCCTAATCACCTATTCTCTTGGATCGTGTATTGGTGTTTCCATTTATGACCCTGTTGTCAAGGCCGGGGGTATTCTTCACTATATGCTTCCTGAATCAAGTATTGATGAAGTCAAAGCAAAAAACAACCCATTCATGTTCGCGGATACGGGTATTCCGAAACTTTTTAAGGCAACCTATGATCTTGGAGCCAAAAAACAAAGAATGAAGATCGTCGTTGCCGGAGGTGCTCAGATTTTAGACCAGCACGGCTTTTTCAATATCGGAAAAAGAAATCATTTAGCCCTTCGGAAAATATTTTTTAAGAACAATGTGATCATCCATCATGAAGAAGTTGGTGGAAATTGCAACCGAACTGTTCGATTGGATATTAAAACCGGTGATACTTTTATTAAAATATCTGGAAAAGGGGAAATCAGGGTATGACTACAATAGAAGAACTAATCAAAGAAATAAAAGTGCTGAAGCCCATACCCCAGATCGCCAATCAAATTCTAACCATCGTAGAAAATCCGAATAGTTCCATTACGGATATTGCCGATATCATTCTCTATGACCCATCCACTACAGCAAACCTTTTAAAAATATGCAATTCCGCATATTTTGGTCAATCCAGAGGAATTGACTCGGTACGTGATGCAATTTCATTTCTTGGTATCGATCATATAATTGACCTGATTTTATTGAATGGTGGGGCTGAAAATCTGACAAAGCGCCAGGAAGGGTATGGACTTCACGAAGGTGAATTGTGGCGACAGGCAGTTGCTTCAGCTCTAATTGCAAAAGATTTGGCTGAAAAAAAAGGAATCGGACAAAAAAAACATATTCTTTTCACTGCAGCTCTTTTAAAAGATATTGGAAAAGTAATACTGGACCAGTTTGTATCGGATTCCTTTGAAAAAATATCCTACGAGGTAGAGAACAAGGGGCTGAGCTTTCGTGAAGCTGAGAAAAAAGTCATTGGAATTGATCACGCTGAATTGGGCGGCCTGGTAGCCAAAATGTGGAAATTCAGCCCGAAAATGATATTTATTATTTCCAATCACCATCTGTCCAATCCAAAGGCGCATGAGGATATTGAAACATCAATTGTGTATCTTGCCGATACGATCTGTATGATGATGGGTATTGGTGGAGGATCTGATGGACTCGCCTATCGGTTTCACAAAGATGTTCTCGACAGACTTGGGATAAATCACTACAGCCTTCAGGAAATTATCATGAGATTTGGAGAACGCATGCAAAAGGTAGAAGAATTGATAATAGCGGTATAGATAATCGTTTATTCTTGAAAGGGGGCTTTATATGACCATAAAAATCCTCATCGTGGACGACTCTTTGCCTATGAGAGGGGTTATCAAAAAAACAATCAAGGCTTCTGGATATACTTCAGCCGAATTTTTTGAAGCGGAAAATGGAAAAATCGCCTTGGATATTTTAAAAAAAACATGGCTCGATATTGTAATTACAGATTATAATATGCCTGAAATGAATGGAATAGAACTAATTGAGGCGATGAAGCAGAATGATGCTTTTCAATCCATCCCTGTCTTGGTTGTGACAACAGATGGAAGTCATCAAAAAGTGAGCGAGTTTCTTGAAAAAGGAGCGACTGCTTATATCAAAAAACCCTTTACTCCTGAGGCAATACGAAACAAATTAAACGACATATTAGGAGATATGAGAAATGAAAAACCTGAAAGCAGCGATGATGGCCTCGATTTCTGAAGTTCTTGAAACCATGTTCTTTATATCGATTGATTTTGACACTCATAAGACAATACAAAATATCGATATTATTCAAAATGGCATAGCCATGGTCTGCCGCCTTGACTTTACCGGACCATTCTCAGGCTGTTTTCTCCTGATTATACCTGAAAAGCTGCTTGCCGAAATGTCTCAAAACTTCATGGGTATGGAACAAGTTGAAATCAAACAGCAGCATTTAGAGGGAACCATACAGGAATTGACCAATATGATTGCTGGAAACACCTTCAGCACCCTGAATGATCAAATTGAATTTAATCTTTCAATTCCGGAGTTGATTGATATCCAAACCCTATCCTCCAAATACATGGCAAATACTGAAAAAGGAGTAGAAATAATAACAGAAACCACCGGAGGCTTTCTGGCTGTCAAGATAATCCTGTATGATACGTAACTCAAATGGTGGATAAGCGGTTTCAACAATACTAAAACCTTTTTTATTGATGAAGGAACGGTTGCTGATTCATGATTCAAACTCGAATACGATGTATAGAAGTCAGAATCGGTTTAACCTTTTGCCGATGTTCTGGTGGAATCATCAGGCAAGGTATTGCAAGATTTGAAATCAAATTTTTCCCTGTCACCACGTCATTCCGTTGATAATCTTGCCTGAATTCTTCGGACTTCAAATGTCTCAAAATATCGACAGCATTTCCGGTTGCGCCTTGTGAATCAATATGTTCAATATATTGCTGAAAAATAGTATTTACTGTCAGGATAAAAGGATCAATCTGGGCAAAACCCGTTTCTCCACATTGTACTTTAGAAACAAGACAGCGACATCCAAATGGTCGAAACAGATATACCGGACATTCTTCGCCTTTCAACAGAGAACAGGGCGTCCAGTTCGGATCAATTTCTTCTTCAGGTGGAGTGCCGCCATTTCTGCAACAATCCGCAAGCTGGTTAATCGTAATTTTTGGAATATATCGATCTTTGGACAGATCCAGATCCAAAAAACCAAAAAAATCTTCCTTTTCTTTAGCAGACATTTGATTAACGATATAGAACCCTTCAAGGGTTGTGATGGTCACATTTCTGGTACAACAGAAAGCGCAAAATCTTTTGCAGCAAACCTCTTGAGTATTTACAAACTCACTGTAAAGCTTGTAAAGCTGCTCCAGAACAGCCAGTTTCATGTAAATATCCAAATCATTTCCTTTTCATTTATCGTAAGTTTTGCAGCAGTAACTCTATAACATAGACTTCCAATATACACAAAAGAGTGCTATAAAATTTTCATGATTCGAAAAGCAACGACAAAAGATATCCAGGTAATTCATAAAATTTTAAGTGAATATGGCAATAAGGGTGACTTGCTTCCACGACCACTGAGTCAGCTTTATGATCATGTCAGGGATTTTTTTGTTTTTGAAGATATGGATACAAAATCAATTACCGGGTGCTGTGCACTCCAGTTTTGTTGGGAAGATTTGGCAGAAATTCGATCCCTTGCTGTATCTGCAGAATATGGAAGACAAAAAATCGGGACAAAACTGATTGAAGCAACTCTTATGGAAGCCCGGTCTTTTAGAATTAAAAATGTATTTGCACTTACCTATAAACCTGATTTTTTTAGAAAATTTGATTTTCAAATCATTGACAAAGCAACCCTGCCCCATAAAATATGGGCAGACTGCCTCTTATGTGTAAAATTTCCTGACTGTGATGAAATCGCCATGATGAAGAAACTCGAACAATAATTCCGATTCAAGAGTATATTACATTCATGGGAATCGGCGGGTACTTCCAAACACCAGGTTTTGGAAGTACATGCTGTGATCCGACAATTAACCAGTATGGATCAGGATTAATTTCCCTTAGCTTCCCATCATCCGGGGGCCGAGCATGGTCTGTATATGCATAGGTTGCCTGAAATAAACAAACAGCTTCCTTGTTGTTTTTGTTATTGTCTTTTTCTTCATATGCAATCACATAGTTTTTTGAAAAAGCCCTTGCAGAGAGGTTATTGCTCGCAGATATCTGATCAACCTCCTCTTTTGAAAATTTGATTAATATTGCTTTTGAAACTCCTCTTTCAGAGATCCGGATTAACGACCTAGACTCACTGCTACCGGCATACACTGTTGAGATGCACCCCAACTGCTTGATGTATTGAGCAGCCACGATAGCCGCTGTTCTTCGTCCACCTACCATAACCGGAAGGCCATAGTACTCAAACAGTTTCTTCTGAACATCCTCTGCATACTTATCCCCTTTTTCATAAATGTCCTTTGAAATATACCTCAGGCTTCGGGCAAGGTTCTCAGCAGCATCTGCAATGGGCCAATCAATGCGAACATGAAAATGGGACATGGAGTATCTGTTTTTACTATGACTCGTGGGATCTCTCTGTATAAGAAGTGCATAATCAACCGGTAGAAGTTCTCTCAAGAAATCAAAAAAATGTGCAGAGTCAAGATATTTTTGATTTCTGTCAAATTTATTTTCCAGAGACAATGCTTTTGTTTGAATCAGATTATTCTTTGTCGTTTTATTTGCATCAAAAAATCGAATATATTTTTTATGAACATCAGTAATGGTGTCTTCTAGAAAAATTACTAGAAAAGAATTTTGTGATTCATATTCCAGATTGGGTATTCGTGCCCTAGGTTTCAATTCACGACGCTCTACAAACGGATAGGGAATATTTCGATTGATAAAATTTTGATAAGAGTCTGTTAGAGAATACTGAAGAATAAACTGATCCAGTTCATCTCGCAACAGCTCATAATATGATCTTCTCAGCCGGTTTGCATTGCTCAATTCTTCTCTATAAGCCCAGAAACCCAATTTCTTCTCCTGTATGACACATCACGGGTTTATCCAAATGTAAGTCCGATGGATGGTCCAAAACTTTCTGTCTGGAATGCAGCCTTTTTTGAAGCCTATCGACTGAACGAAATACTTAATTAATACCACTATTTTGACGAATCGTCAATATGGAGATTTATGATTCAGCCGTTCTATATAGTCATACAAATTTTTTCGAAATCGATAGGTCAAAAAAACAACTACCATGCTGATGCCAAAAATAATCATAAAGAGTTCATACAGCTGATCAAAGACATAAGAACCTTGTAAGCTCAACATCAATGTCCCCGGCATTCGACCTATAGTTGAAATAATCATGAACACCTTTATGGGAAGCACTGTCATGCCCAAGAACAAACAGAGGTAATCCTTGGGAAAGCCAGGCAAAATAAATAGAATTAATAAAACAAAAACCCCCTGTCTCTTTAAGAGAGGCTCAAACCTGTTCAGAAATTTCTGAGAGATCCATTTTCGAATATATTTTTTTCCAAAAAAACGGCCGACCATAAAATTGATCCAGGAACCAATGGTTAAACCAATACAAGAGTAACAAAAACCGGGAAAAGCGCCGAAAAGATACCCACCGATAAAACCGGTTGCCTCTCCGGGAACTGGAGCAAAAAGAACCTGAAGAAATTGAAACAAAATAAAAATTACAGGCGCCCATCCATTAAATGATGAAATAAAATTTTGAATCTTGTCTCTGTTCGAAAAAAAAT